>JBJXDT010000019.1:0-42953 GCA_046153505.1 Methylophilaceae bacterium
TCTAAAAGTTATTTAAATAGAGGATTCAAGTCAACCTGACAAATGAAATACCGTCAAGCACCTCAGATACCGTCAATAATACTGCTAAACTTGACGGTATGTAAAGATTTTTTATGATGTTGGATGATACGATAAAAAAGCCCCAAAGCTATTAACTAAGGGGCTTTTGAGACATTTTGATACAGCTTGATGTCATGAAATGGTGGTGAAAGAGGGACTTGAACCCTCGACCCCAGGATTATGAATCCTGTGCTCTAACCAGCTGAGCTACATCACCAGGTAAATCTTTAAAGTATTTAAAACTCTACTTAATACTTAAACTAAAAAGGGCCACGTATCAACGTAACCCCTTTTATTTTTATTGGTAGGGTGTGCGGGGATCGAACCCACGACAAACGGATTAAAAGTCCGCTGCTCTACCAGCTGAGCTAACACCCCAAAAAATGCAATCCGCGATTATGCTAGAAAGCGCCCAGTTGGTCAATGATTGTTTGAGAATTAGTGTGTGCTTTTTGCTTGGTTTTGATGATTTAACGCATACCAGGGAATTTTCCACCCATTAGGCCACCCATGCCGCGCATCATTTTGGCCATGCCGCCTTTGCTAAACATTTTCATCATTTTTTGCGTTTCTTCAAATTGATTCAGCAGGCGGTTCACATCTTGCACTTGAACGCCACTGCCTGCGGCTATGCGTTTTTTGCGGGTGGCTTTAATCAGTTCTGGTTTGCGACGCTCTAGGGGCGTCATGCTGTTGATGATGCCCTCAATGCGGCGGATGGATTTATCGGCATCTTCATTGTTCACTTTGGCGGCCATGTTTGCCATTTGCGATGGCATTTTATCCATCAGCGCTCCCACGCCGCCCATTTTGCGCATTTGGTTCATTTGGTTTTTAAAATCTTCTAAATCAAACTTGGCGCCCGATTTAATTTTTTCGGCAACTTTTTGCGCCTCAGCCATATCCACATTTTTGTGCGCTTGTTCAATCAAGCCCAACACATCGCCCATGCCAAGAATGCGGCCTGCCATGCGGTCTGGGTAGAATGGCTCTAAGCCATCTACTTTCTCGCTTACGCCAATAAATTTAATGGGTAGCCCTGTAACATGACGCACGGATAATGCCGCGCCACCACGTGCATCGCCATCAAGCTTGGTGAGCACCACGCCTGTTAGCGGAAGCGCCTCACCAAATGCTTTGGCGGTGTTGACGGCATCTTGGCCCTGCATGGCATCGACCACGAATAAGGTTTCTACTGGCTTGAGCAAGTCGTGCAAAGCTTTGATCTCCGCCATCATCGCTTCGTCTATCCCTAAGCGGCCGGCGGTGTCAAAAATTAATACATCGTAGTAATTTTTCTTGGCAAAGGCGATGGCTTGCGAGGCAATATCGGCGGGCTTCTGCGAAGCATTGCTATCAAAGCAATCTATCTCTAATTGTTTGCCTAAAGTTTGCAATTGCGCTATCGCCGCTGGGCGGTAAATGTCTGCACTTGCCAGCAAGACTTTTTTCTTTTGCGATTTAAGTAATTTGGCTAATTTTGCAGAGGTGGTGGTTTTACCCGAGCCTTGTAAACCCGCCATTAGGATAATTGCGGGTGGCACTGCCGCCAAATTAAGCCCTACATTGGCTTTGCCCATCAGCTCGGTCAGCTCGTCATTCACCACCTCTATCACGGCTTGCCCTGGTGTAAGGCTTTGCAGAACCTCGCGGCCATTAGCGCGCTCTTTTACTTTAGCAATAAAATCTTTCACCACGGGCAGCGCAACGTCGGCCTCTAGCAATGCCATGCGCACCTCGCGCATGGCATCTGCAATATTGTCCTCAGTTAGCCGCGCCTGTCCGCGCAGATTTTTAATAACGCCTTGTAAACGTCCTGTTAAATTTTCGAGCATGTTGAGTTACCTTTTTAAAGCACTTTTATCTATAAGCTCAATTTTACATGAAGCTAGGCGATTGCGACGACTTTTGCCATAATGTCGCTATGCATCATTTCATTTTATATTTGGTTATTGCATTTATTTATGCGGCGGTAGCGGCTGATTTCTGGCGCGATAGCAAAACCGAAAGCACCACTCGTCAACTTCATTCAATGATGATTGCACTTGGTTTGCTGTTGCATGGCTGGGTGCTTTATCAAGATGTGTTTTCGCAAGGTTTTAACTTCGGCTTACTGAATGCGCTTTCGGTAATTTTTTGGCTGACAGTGCTCATTTATTGGCTGGCAAACCTTAAAAATCAACTACATAGCTTACAAGCGTTTGTGTTACCTCCTGCCGCGCTTTTTGCGCTGTTGCCTGCTTTTTCTGCGCAATCGCACGCTTTTCCAGATGCAAACGCCAAACTTTTTATTGCACATATCACAATTGCGCTGCTGGCTTACAGCTTGTTCACATTTGCGGCTTTACACGCGCTTTTGATGACCATTGCAGAGCGCACCTTGCACAACAAACCAACGATTATCAAGCTGCCAAGCTTTCCGCCGTTACTTGTGATGGAAACGCTACTTTTTAGGGTGATTAAAGTTGGGTTTGTGTTGCTTACGCTGACGCTTGCTAGCGGCATGCTGTTTTCAGAAGAAATTTTTGGCAAACCTTTACAGTTCAACCACAAGGTAGTGTTTTCTATCTCTAGCTGGTTTATTTACGGCTGGTTGCTATTCGGGCGCTGGCAATATGGATGGCGCGGCAAAAAAGCCATTCGCTGGACACTGGCTGGCTTTGGCTTGCTGCTATTGGCTTATGTGGGCAGTAAGTTTGTGCTGGAAGTGATTTTGCGCCGCTAGCCTATATTCATTCAAAAAGCTTAGCGCAAGCTTATTTCTGGCCAAGAATTTTCTTTGGCATATGCGCTTAAAATATCATCGGCATTGACTGCAACTGGATTTGTCACAAGTTTCATCAGCGCCAAGTCATTAAAAGAATCGCTATAAAAATAGCTTTTTTCAAAATCATCTAAGGTTTTGCCGCGCTCTGCCAGCCATTGGTTAATACGCGTAACTTTGCCAGCTTGAAAGCTCGGCACGCCTGAAACGCCGCCGGTGTACTCGCCATTGACCATTTCTGGGTCAGAGCCTATCAAGTTTTCTATACCATACGCGGTGGCAATTGGCTTGGTGACAAAACTATTGGTGGCAGTAATCACCACGCACAAATCACCCGCCGCTTTGTGTGTGTCCACCAGCGCTTGCGCCTTATCTGTCATCATCGGGCGAATCACTTCTTCCATATATTTCATGTGCAATTCATCCAAAAACTTTTTGGGGTGCTGACTCAACGGTACAAGTTGGAATTTTAAAAATTCGATAATATCCAAGCTACCATTTTTGTAATCTGCATAAAATTGCTCATTACGGTCATGATGCGTTTTGGCATCTAGCAAGCCTTGGCGAATTAAAAACAGGCTCCAGTTATAGTCGCTATCGCCCGCCAGCAGGGTGTTATCAAGGTCAAATAAAGCTAAATTCAATACTTACTCCGTCTCATTATTGTTTTGTGTGAGTACCAAATACACACCCACTAAAATAACCGCTAAGGCCAAATATTCATTGGTAGTGACCGTTTCGCTGGCTAGCCAAATGCCTGCAATAAAGGCCACTACAGGATTTACAAAAGTGTTGCTGCTGGCTACTAAAGGGCGCACTGTTTTTAATAGATATTGATATGCGCTGTAGGCCACGATTGAGCCCAACACAATCATAAACCACATGGCCCACCAAGATTTTACGCTAATACTTTGCGGCCATGTTTCCCCAAATAGAGCGCTTAAAATAAAGGCAATGATGCCGCCACAAAGCATCTGACAAGCTGCGCCCATTAAGCCTGCTGGCATAGGTAAGTGCTTACTCCAAACCGAGCCAAATGACCAACTCGCCGCGGCAAACATCAACAATAATGCACTTATAAAATTACCATGCAGACTGCCGCCTAGGTTAAGCAATACAATACCCGCAAAGCCAATCGCAATACCAATCCACTCTTGACGCGTAATTTTGTGGCCCCAAGCTGAGGAAAAAATTGCCATCCAAATTGGCGCTGTAGCAATTGAAAGCGCCGCCACGCTAGATGAAATTTGATGCTGCACATAGGTGACCGTTCCATTGCCAAAAACAGGCAACAGCAAGCCAATGATTGCCGAGCTTCGCCATTCTATAAGCGTAGGGTTCGGACTGCCTAAATAGCGCATCACCGCATACATCAAAGCGCCAGCTGCAGAAAAACGCAAGCCCACCATGATAAAGGTGGGGAAACTCTCAATCGCAAAACGAATAGCGAGATACGTTGAACCCCAGATAAAATAGTTGCAACACAACGCTACTATAACGAGTATCGTTTGTTTTTTAGCTAACATCATCCTTATACTTGAGGATTTAATTTTTCGGACTTGGCATACAACTTATTGAGTCCATTTAAATACGCTTTGGCCGAGGCAATCACAATATCGGTATCCGCACCCTGCCCATTAACAATGCGCCCGCCTTTAGCCAAACGCACCGTTACTTCGCCTTGCGCATCGGTACCGCTGGTAATGTTGTTCACCGAGTAAAGTTGCAATTCTGCGCCGCTATTGACGATGGTTTCAATGGCTTTAAAGCTTGCATCCACAGGGCCACCGCCATCGGATTCGGCCTTTTTTTCTGTGCCTGAATCGCTAATGGTAATATGCGCATGTGGCACTTCACCTGTTTGGCTAGCAACATGCAAATACACCAATTTGTAGTTTTCAGATGCTTCTTGCACGAATTCGCCGCTCACTAAAGCATGTAAATCTTCATCAAAAATCTCTGATTTTTTATCCGCCAAATCTTTAAAGCGCGCAAATGCGGCATTCACCGCATCATCGCTTTCTAACTGAATGCCTAATTCAGTCAAACGCGTTCTGAATGCGTTGCGACCAGATAATTTACCAAGTGTTAATTTGTTGGTATTCCAGCCCACATCTTCAGCCCGCATGATTTCGTAAGTCTCGCGATGTTTTAAGACGCCATCTTGATGAATGCCGCTTTCATGTGCAAATGCATTCGCGCCTACAATGGCTTTGTTAGGTTGCACGGGATAACCCGTGATAGTAGAAACTAACTTACTTGTTGGTACAATTTGCGTGGCATCAATGCGCGTTGTCAAATTAAAAATGTCACTGCGCGTTTTAATCGCCATGACCACTTCTTCTAAGCTGGCATTACCTGCGCGCTCGCCCAAACCGTTAATGGTGCATTCTACTTGGCGTGCGCCACCCATCACCGCGGCTAAGGAGTTAGCAACCGCCATGCCCAAATCGTTATGGCAGTGCGTAGACCAGATTACTTTATCGCTATTTTTAACACGTTTAATCAAGGTAGCCATACGCTCCCCCCAAGGTGCAGGAATACTATAACCTACGGTATCTGGCACGTTAATGGTGGTGGCACCCGCTTCAATCACGGCATCAAATACACGCACTAAAAAGTCAATTTCTGATCGCACGGCATCTTCGGCAGAGAATTCCACATCATGAGTGTAT
Organism: Methylophilaceae bacterium; assembly: GCA_046153505.1. GTDB lineage: Bacteria > Pseudomonadota > Gammaproteobacteria > Burkholderiales > Methylophilaceae > JBJXDT01. The sequence continues at coordinate 5,500 of JBJXDT010000019.1, forward strand.
TCCAGCGCCCATTTTACGGCTTGTACCGCGCGCTCAACCACTTGGTCTTCGGTCATGCGGAGCTTGTTTTCCATGTGGATTTTGCTGGTAGCGATAAATGTATGAATGCGACCATTTTTTTCGGCGTGTTGCATAGCAGGCGTAATCGCTTCGCCTGCGCGACGCACATCGTTTTCAGATGCACGCGCGAGCGAGCACACGCGTGATTTTGTGATTAAGCCGGCAATCGTATGAATTGCCTCAAAATCGCCAGGGCTGGCGGCGGCAAACCCTGCTTCTATAATATCCACGCCTAATTTCTCTAACTGGCGCGCAATCCGGATTTTTTCTTCTTTGGTCATGGCTGCGCCGGGGCTTTGTTCGCCATCGCGCAAAGTGGTATCAAAAATAATAATTTGCTTGTTCATGTGTGGTTCCAATGCTGAATACAATAATTCTAACCGCTGAAATAGTTTTCAGCGAGCGTAATAATACAAATGAGGGGAGTGATTAGTGTGCGCTGTCGCGCAACAGTGAAGCTGGGCGTAGCGCAGCTTTGGCGCGCAACAGGCGATGCAGTGCGAGGCTTGTTACAGATAAAGCCGCAATTGCAATTAAAACTTGAGATGTGAAAATATTCAACATGACTTTAGTATAGGGTCTATTTATTAGCTTTTCAAGTAGTTGCCGTTAATTTTCAATAGCTTCTTTTTTGATTCGTGATTTTAGCCACAAAAAATAACCTGAAAGTGCATAAACAAATACAACAGTAAACAAAACTTCTGGCGGGCTATAAGAGATAAGCACAAAAGCTAGCATGATGGCCAAAATTGCGACAAACGGTACACTTTGCTTCAAATTAAAATCTTTACCACTGTAAAATTTTAGGTCGGAAACCATTGAGCCTGCAGCGAAAATTGTTAGTCCCCAAGCCAGCCATTTCATTTGGATTGCGCCAAAAAATATCTCGCGTCCGCTGATTCCATATTCATAAGCAACCCACACAAACCCCGCCAATAAAGCGGCGGCAGCTGGGCTTGGTAAACCTTGGAAGTAGCGTTTATCCTGAAATGGGTCATCTAGCTTAGTGTTAAAACGCGCTAAACGTAATGCGGCGCAGGCGCAATAGATGAAAGCAGCAATCCAACCCAATTTCTTAAGTGGCGCCAGCGCCCATACATACATAATCAATGCAGGCGCAACACCAAATGACACCATGTCAGACAGACTGTCATATTCCGCTCCAAATGCACTGGTCGTATTGGTCATTCTTGCCACACGACCATCCAAGCCATCCATCACCATTGCGATAAATATTGCAATTGCAGCTTGCTCAAACTTAAAATTCATTGCGCTAACAATCGCGTAAAAGCCTGAAAATAAAGATGCCGAGGTGAAAAGATTAGGTAAAAGATAGATACCTTTTGCACTTAGGCTATCTGTCTCTCTGCGCGCTGTAATTTGTTTGATTTCTGCCATATGACCTGTCGAAAACAATTAAATATTGGTGAAGTATAAATCAAGCTCGTTTTTAGGCAAGAAAAACCACATAAATACTGCGTATAAAAAACTTGTACTTTTAAATCATCAGAAAAACCTAGCATCTTTCAATCCTGCAAATGATTTATTCTATCCACGCTTAATTCGGAATTGAGCACCAAGTTCAACGTTAATCTAGCAATTGAATTAACCAAAATATTTGTATCCTATTCCCAATAGTCATTAATTGACGAATCAATATTGAGTTTAATTAGATATTAAGGCCATGACACAAACTAAATTACCTATTGAAATAGCGCGGCAGACGTTTATGCGACTTTCTAAAGAGAAAAAGCCGCCGACGCCAGATAACTATCAGAGCGTATATGACGAAATATCTTGCATTAAAACATATAATAAAACCTCTGAACTTGGTCATGCTTTTCAAAGAGTATTGCAAGATGGTGGCAAGCGACACTCTAAATACATAGCTGTCGAACGAAAAATTTCGGAGCTGCTAGAAAAAAAAGAGATTGAAAAGCTAGAAGAGCAAATTCAAAAACTGTTGCCTATCAGCAAAACAAGCTCAGAAATTAACTGGTCTGTACTCATTCGTAATTTGTTAAGACAGCTGGACACCAATCATAAAGGGGTGACGCTTACACGCAAAAAAGATGGTTTAAGCAAAGTACTAAATAACTTTGCTGATGATGCAAATACCATGGGAGACAAAATACAGGCTCTAGTTAAATCTTGGAGCGAAGATGCTATTGCGATTGAAATTATTGAGCCCTCTGAAAACACTATCAAAGAACAAACATCAGCGTTATCAGTTGATGTTACAGAAGCAGAAGACAACATTAACAACACTAATTTGGCCGAAAAATGGCGCAACATGATGCTGGAAACGCTCAAGTTGGAACTCATTCCAAATCTTAAGGCGTTGCCAGATGCGCATAGCAAAGCAAAAAAATTGTTAATTGCAATTAAAGAAACGCAAGACGAACAGGCAGCTGCAAAACAAGTGGAAGAAATAAAAAATATCTTGCAAACACTTGAGATACAGCGTGATTACAATGACAGCATTAACGAAGGACTTTTGGCCTTACTAAGATTAATGACAAGAAGCATGGATGAACTGGTCATTGAAGATGAATGGCTGCACAGCCAAATTACCATTATTAATGACATCGTCAATAAGCCAATTGACATCAATACCCTTTTTGATGCAGAAAGCAGTTTAAAAGATCTTATTCAAAAACAAGTGGATTTAAAACCGGTGCTTCATAATGCCAAAGATACATTAAAAAACATGGTTTCCACCTTTGTGAATGGCCTAGCAGGCATGACCGAAAGCACTAGTGAGTATCATGCAAAAATTGAGTCTTACCAACAAAAATTGAGCATCACAGAAGATATGGTAGAGCTAAGCTCAGTCATTGAAACCATTCTTGAAGACACGCGTGCTGTTGGGCTTGATGTACAGCGCTCTCGTACTGAGTTTGAAGAAAGTCAGAAAAAAGCCGTTGCAGCAGAACAAAAAATTAAACAACTCACTGCCGAACTGGACCACATTAGTGAAGTTGCGCATGAAGACTTTTTGACTGGTACGCTAAATCGCAGAGGCATGGATGATGCGCTAGTGCGCGAATTTAGCCGTGCAGACCGCTACGATACTACGCTCAGTATTGCCATGATGGACATAGATCACTTTAAGAAACTGAATGACAAGTTCGGTCACTCTAAAGGTGATGAAGCACTCACTCATTTTGCGAAAGTGATTAAAGATGTGAAACGCTCGACGGATGTGTTAGCGCGTTATGGCGGCGAAGAGTTTATTATTATTTTACCGGGTACCAAACAAGAGGAAGCTATCAATGTGATTACGCGCGTGCAGCGTGAACTTACTAAGAACTTATTCATGAGCAATGATGAACGCGTACTGATTACCTTTAGTGCTGGCGTGGCCGAACGAGCGCCTGGCGAAAAGGCAGAAAGCATCGTGCCGCGTGCTGATGCAGCGCTCTACCAAGCCAAACAAAGCGGCCGCAACCGCGTGGTTGGAGCCACAAGTACAAGTACTTCCAATATAGCTCAAGTAGCTTAGTCTAAGCCGTCTTGGCTTAATTTATGATAGTATCGCGACTTGGAAAAACAGTCGCGTTATTAAGTCATTCACCACATGCAATTTTCACTTCAGAAACAAGACGGCCTTGCCCGTCGCGGCACAATTCGTTTGACGCATGGCGATGTGCAAACGCCTGCCTTTATGCCAGTGGGCACCTATGGCACGGTTAAAGCCATGTCGCCTTTAGAGCTTAAAGAAATTGATGCGCACATTGTGCTAGGCAATACGTTTCACTTATGGTTGCGCCCAGGGTTAGAGGTGATTGCTGCGCACGGTGGCTTGCACAAATTTATGGGTTGGGATAAGCCGATTCTCACCGATTCTGGTGGCTTTCAGGTATTTAGCTTGGGCGCCATGCGTAAAATTAGTGAAGAAGGTGTCAAGTTTCAAAGCCCAATTAATGGTGACACTTGCTTTTTAACGCCAGAAGAATCCATGCGCATTCAAAAAGTATTGAATAGCGACATTGTGATGATTTTTGACGAATGCACACCCTACCCCGCCACGCATCTTGAGGCGAAAAAATCGATGGAGCTTTCGTTAAGATGGGCAAGGCGTAGTAAAGATGCGCATGCTGGTAACAGCAACGCCCTTTTCGGCATTATTCAAGGCGGAATGTTTGAAGACTTGCGTGATGTGTCACTTAACGGCTTAAAAGAAATCGACTTTGACGGCTTTGCGATTGGCGGCCTATCGGTGGGCGAGCCCAAAGAAGACATGCAACGCATCCTTGCTTACACCGCACCCAAAATGCCACAAGATAAACCGCGCTATTTAATGGGCGTGGGCACGCCAGAAGACTTAGTAGAAGCGGTTTCACAAGGCATTGATATGTTTGATTGCGTAATGCCCACGCGCAACGCACGTAATGGTTGGCTATTTACGCAATATGGCGATATTAAAATTAAAAATGCGGGCTACAAGCAAGACATGGCGCCGCTAGATGCCGATTGCCCCTGCTACACCTGCCGCAACTTTACCCGCGCCTATTTGCACCATTTACACAAAGTGGGTGAGATTTTAGGCGCGCGACTCAACACCATCCATAATTTGCATTATTACCAAGTGCTGATGCAAGGCATACGTAGCAGCATTGAAGCGGGCGAATTTGAAGCATTTAAAAAAGAATTTGCCGCAAAACGTGCACAAATTAAATAGTACAACTTGTGTTAAAATCTCGCGTTAATTTAATTTGAAAGAAAGCACTATGTTTATTAGCAACGCATACGCCGCACAAGCTGCGCCAGCAAGCGATTTATTGAGCTTTGCACCAATGATTATAATTTTCGTATTATTTTATTTTATGCTGATTCGCCCACAAATGAAGCAAGCGAAACAGCAAAAAGCCATGATAGAAGCACTTAAAGCAGGTGATGAAGTGGCGACCGCTGGTGGTGTTTTGGGTAAAGTCAGCAAAGTTGGCGACAATTTTGTCACTCTAGAAATCGCTGCCAATACTTTGATTAACGTGCAAAAACACGCAATTCAAACCTTGTTGCCGCCTGGCACTATTAAATCAATTTAAGTATTAATCGAGCATCCATGAACCGCTATCCCAAATGGAAGTACATTTTAGTTGCAGTCGTCATTTTAATCGGCCTGCTCTACACCATCCCTAACCTTTATGGTGAATCACCCGCAGTGCAAGTGAGCCCGACCAAAACTACTTCTAAAGCTGACCAAGCATTGCTAAACAAGGTAGAGGCCACGCTTAAGCTTGCAAACATTCCATTTAACGGTATCTTTTTAGATGCTAGCGGCGTTAAAGTGCGCTTTGCCAACCCAGAAGATCAGTTAAAAGCTAAAGACAAACTGATTAGCGGCTTAGGTAAAGATTATACTGTCGCGCTGAACTTGCTGTCACAAACACCTAATTGGCTACTGAACATTGGCGCGAAACCAATGTATTTGGGCTTGGATTTACGTGGCGGTGTGCACTTTTTACTTCAAGTGGATATGAAAGCTGCTTTAAATAAATCCGCAGAAAGTAGCCTTGGAGATTTCCGCACCACACTGCGTCGCGAAAAACTGAATTATTTTGGTATTTCGCGGGATGCGCAAAAAGTAGAAGTGAAATTTGAGACTGAGGCGGAGATGACTAAGGCTGATAGGCTTTTGAGCAAAGATTATCCGGATTTGACCTACAGCACCTCTGGTAGCGGTAAAGAGTTCACACTCACCGCTGTTTCAGGACCTGCAGCACAAAAGAAAATTCAAGAATTCGCACTCAAACAGAACTTGCAAACTTTGCATAACCGTATTAATGAACTTGGTGTTGCAGAGCCAATCGTGCAGCAGCAAGGTTTGGATCGCATTGTAGTGCAACTGCCAGGCGTACAAGATACGGCTAAAGCGAAGGAAATATTGGGACGTACCGCCACGCTAGAAATCCGCATGGTGGATGAAGAAAAAACAGATATTGCGACTTTAGAAAAGGCTGCTGCAGGCCAAGTGCCGTTTGGCGATGAAATGTATAAAGACCGCCAAGATCGCCCAATTTTGGTCAAGAAAAACGTAGTCCTCACGGGTGACCGCATTACTGATGCTGGCCCGGGCGTGAACCAACAAACCGGTGGCTCAGTTGTAAATGTGACGCTGGATGGACGTGGTGCGGGTATCTTTAAAAACGTGACCCGCGACAATGTGGGCAAGCGCATGGCTATTTTGCTTATTGAAAAAGGTAGCACTGAAGTAATTACCGCGCCAGTCATTAACGAAGAAATCGGTGGCGGTCGTGTGCAAATTTCAGGTATGGATTCTCCGCAAGAAGCAACTGACATCTCTCTTTTATTACGCGCTGGCGCTTTAGCAGCACCCATGGAAATCATTGAGGAGCGCACCGTTGGCCCTAGCATGGGTGAAGAAAACATCAAACGTGGCGTGCACTCTACTTTGTGGGGCTTTGCTGCGATTTCAGTAATGATGATTATTTACTATATGATTTTTGGCGGCGTGTCAGTATTGGCACTTGGCGTAAACTTACTCTTGCTAGTTGCTTTACTTTCCATGCTCCAAGCCACACTTACCTTGCCTGGTTTGGCGGCGATTGCCTTAGCACTGGGTATGGCGATTGATGCAAATGTATTGATTAACGAACGGATTCGTGAAGAGCTGCGCAATGGCAATACGCCACAAGCCAGCATTAGCGCGGGCTACGATAGAGCGTTTGATACGATCTTAGACTCCAACGTCACCACACTAATTGCGGGTATGGCACTGTTTATGTTCGGTACTGGCCCGATCAAAGGCTTTGCCGTGGTACACGTCCTTGGCATTTTGACCTCCATGTTCAGTGCCATTTTAGTCTCGCGAGCGATAGTAAACATTATTTATGGCTATCGTCGTAAACTCACAGGCCTTTCCATCGGCCAAATTTATAAGCCAACCGAATAAAAGTTACGGGTATATATTATGGAATTATTTAGAATTAAAAAAGACATCCCATTTATGAGCTACGGCCGCATCACAACGGCCATTTCTCTTATTACTTTCGTGTTAGCCATTTTCTTTTTGCTGCATAGAGGACTGAATTACGGCGTAGATTTCACTGGTGGTACAGTGATGGAAGTGAGCTACCCACAAGCCGCAAATATTGACAGCATTCGTAAAGCGGTTGATTCAATTGGCTTGAAAGACGTGACTGTACAAAATTTTGGCACAAGTCATGATGTACTCATTCGCTTGCCAATTAAAAAGGATTTAACCATTGCGCAGCTTTCAGAAAAAGTGGGTGTCGCACTCAAAAATGCCGACCCGCAGGTAGAAATTCGTCGCGTCGAGTCAGTGGGCTCTCAGGTGGGCGATGAGCTATACGCAAGTGGTGGATTAGCACTGTTATTGGTTTGTCTGGGCATTATGGCGTATTTAGCTTTACGTTTTGAATGGCGCTTTGCGGTTGCCGCCATTATCGCCAATATGCATGACGTGGTGATTATTTTAGGCTTTTTCGCATTCTTTCAGTGGGAGTTTAACCTCACGGTGTTGGCGGCGATTTTGGCAGTATTGGGTTACTCTGTAAACGAATCAGTGGTCGTATTCGACCGAGTGCGTGAAAACTTCCGCAAAATGCGAAAAGCTGGCGTGGTGCAAGTAATTGATAATGCGATTACGCGCACCATGTCACGCACCATCATCACGCACATGATGACACAAACCATGGTGGGCTCGATGTTGTTGTTTGGCGGTCAAGTGCTTCACAACTTTGCTTTAGCCTTAACCATCGGTATTTTGTTCGGCATTTACTCCTCCGTTTTGGTTGCTTGCCCAATCGCGATGTGGCTTGGCGTCAATCGTGCCAATTTGATTGGCGATATCGACAAAAAAGGTAAAGACCAAGAGAAAAATCAGGAAGAAGTTGCCGCTTAAACACAATTAGCGTTAAACTTAAGGCAACAAAACAACGCCTTAAACCCTTTTGGAAAATTACCCCCTTAGTTGGCAAATAGGTGCACTGCTCTCTTTGCTGGCTTGCACCGCCTTTTTCTCCATCGCTGAAACCAGCCTGATGTCGGTTAATCGATATCGGATGAAACATTTAGCAAAGCATGGCCATCGTGGCGCACGCCTTGCTAACCGCCTACTTCTAAAAACAGACAAGCTTCTCGGCGTGATCTTACTAGGCAATACACTTTGCATTGTGGCCTCTTCCGCATTGGAAGTGCACATTAGCGAGCAGCTATTCAGTGAAGGTCATTACATCACCATGATTGGCTCTCTTGTACTTACTTTTGCCATTTTGGTATTTAGTGAAATATCCCCTAAAGTCATTGCTGCTGCCAACCCTGAGCGCTTTGCCTTTGCATTGAGTTATGTGTTGTACCCATTACTATGGTTATTCAATCCAGTAGTCTCTTTTGTTAATTTATTTGTGCGCGGCTTTTTGCGTTTATTGCGTGTTAAGGTGAATTTTGAGGAAGCCACACACGCGGTAAGCATGGAAGAATTGAAAAGCATTGTGACGGATGCAGGGCACTATATCCCAAAAAAGCACCGTACCATTCTTCTCAATTTGTTCGAGTTGGAAAAAATCACCGTCGATGACGTGATGACTGCGCATACACAAGCTGAAGTGATTGATTTTGATGCGCCTTTGGATGAGATTTTAGAGCGTATTTCTAACAGCCATCACACCCGTTTGCCTGTGCGTGAGGGCGATAATGAAGAAATTATCGGCGTGATTCATATTCGCAAAATCATGAATCAGTTGCGGTTGCATCAACAGGATCAAGACCTAGACAAAACGGTATTGCGTGAATCCATGAGCGAACCCTACTTTGTGCCTTCTGGCACACCCCTCTATACACAAATTCAGCAGTTTCAAGAGAACAAAGAGCGCATCGGCTTGATAGTGGATGAGTACGGCGAATTTAAAGGTTTAGTCACGTTAGAAGATATTCTAGAGGAAGTGATTGGTGATTTCACCACACAATCACCTAGTCGAATTGGTAGCTATCGCCAAGAAGCAGATGGTAGCTGGTTGGTGGACGGAAGTAGCAACTTGCGCGATTTAAATAAAAAACTCAATTTATCTTTGCCTTTAGATGGACCACGTACGCTAAACGGCTTAGTTTTAGAACATTTTGAGGACATTCCAGAGCCTGGCACCAGCTTTAAAATGGGTGATCACACGCTAGAAATCGTGCAAACTCAGGACAGAATCGTCAAAAGCGTCAAAGTATTTCCCTAAAACAGCACTTTATTATTACCCCTACTCACAATAGGCTTGAAATTTTCAGCATTCGGCTCAAAATAGCACTAAGGAATTAAAGATACAAAATGGCCAATACGTTTCCAACTGGTGATGTCGCTGTAAAGCCCAGCGAGGTTAAACCTAAATTACCAGCAATGTATAAAGTTTTGCTAATTAATGACGATTACACTCCTATGGAGTTTGTTGTTGAAACAATACAACGATTTTTTAACAAAAGCCTTGAACAAGCAACCCAAATTATGCTCCAAGTACATACTAAGGGCATGGGAGTCTGTGGATTATATCCACGTGATATTGCTGAAACAAAAATGAATCAGGTAATGAAATACGCTAGGGATTCGCAGCATCCTTTACAGTGTATGATTGAACCAGACTAGAAGTTGATGAAAAGAGGATTTGCATGATTGCACAAGAATTAGAAGTTAGCCTACATATGGCGTTTATGGACGCTAGACAAAAGCGCCATGAACTCATTACTGTAGAGCATTTACTGCTTGCGATGATCGATAATCCAACTGCAGCGGACGTGCTACGCGCTTGTGGCGCTAAATTCGAAGTGTTACGAGCCGAGCTTAATCAATATATTGAAGAACACACACCGACTGTGGCAGGTGATGAGGAAGTTGATACACAACCAACGCTGGGCTTCCAACGCGTGATACAGCGCGCTATGTTGCATGTGCAATCCTCAGGCAAAAAAGAAGTGACTGGCGCAAATGTGCTAGTCGCTATTTATGGTGAGAAAGATTCTCACGCAGTATTTTTCTTGCATCAGCAAGGCATCACTCGCCTAGATGTAGTTAACTTTATTTCACATGGTGTGGCTAAATTGCCTGAAGGTAGCGCGCGTACTGAAGGTGCAGATGCTGAAACAGAAGCCGAAGCTGCTCCCAGCGGCGCGCTTGAAAGCTATACGCTTAACCTCAACGCGCAAGTGGCTGCTGGAAAAATTGATCCGCTGATTGGGCGTGCGCCCGAGCTTGAGCGTGTGATTCAAACACTTTGTCGTCGTCGCAAAAATAACCCGCTTTTAGTGGGTGAAGCAGGCGTTGGCAAAACCGCGATTGCCGAAGGCTTAGCAACGCGTATTGTGGAAAAAGACATTCCGGACGTGCTCGCTAACGCGACTGTTTACTCGCTGGACATGGGCGCATTGCTTGCAGGCACGAAGTACCGCGGCGATTTTGAACAGCGATTAAAAGCGGTAATGAAACAGCTGGCTGAAAAACCAGACGCGATCTTATTTATCGATGAAATACATACTTTAATTGGTGCAGGCGCTGCCAGCGGCGGCACTTTAGATGCCAGCAACTTGCTAAAACCTGCGTTATCCAATGGTTCGCTTAAATGCATCGGCGCAACCACTTACCAAGAATACCGTGGTGTCTTCGAAAAAGATCACGCGCTGTCACGCCGTTTCCAGAAAATTGATGTGGCTGAACCTAGTGTGGCCGAAACCATTGAAATTTTAAAAGGCTTGAAATCGCGCTTTGAAGCACATCACAGCGTCAAATACACGGCTGGCGCATTAACTTCCGCCGCCGAATTGTCCGCTAAATTTATTAACGACCGCCACTTGCCGGACAAGGCGATTGACGTGATTGACGAAGCTGGCGCGGCGCAACGCATTTTGCCAAAATCGAAACAGAAAAAAGTGATTGGTAATAAAGAGATTGAGGATGTCGTTGCTAAAGTGGCGCGCATTCCGCCCAAAAATATTTCTAGTGATGATAGAAGCATTCTGAAAACCTTAGAACGCAATCTCAAAGCCGTCGTATTTGGTCAAGATAAAGCGATAGAAGTCCTATCATCCGCGGTAAAAATGGCGCGTAGCGGTTTGGGGCAAGACAGCAAACCGATTGGCAGCTTCTTATTTAGCGGTCCCACTGGAGTTGGTAAAACGGAAGTTGCTAAGCAACTCGCCTATATCATGAGTGTGGAGCTGATTCGCTTTGATATGAGTGAATACATGGAGCGCCATGCAGTAAGTCGCTTGATTGGTGCACCTCCTGGCTATGTTGGTTTTGACCAAGGCGGTTTATTGACTGAAGCGATTACCAAGCAACCCTATTGCGTATTGCTGTTGGACGAAATCGAAAAAGCACATCCAGATATTTTTAATATCTTATTGCAAGTCATGGATCACGGCACTCTCACTGACAATAATGGGCGCAAAGCTGATTTCCGCAATGTGACCATTATTATGACTACAAATGCTGGGGCAGAGAACCTATCACAAGCTGCCATTGGCTTCACTAACAGCAAGCAATCTGGCGATGAGCAAGCGGATATCAAACGCTTGTTCTCACCTGAATTCCGCAATCGTTTAGATGCAATTGTGTCGTTTAGTAGCTTGTCTCAAGATATTATTATTCGCGTGGTCGATAAATTCTTAATGCAATTAGAAGACCAATTGCATGAGAAAAAAGTGGAAGTTACATTTAGTGACGCACTTAAGGCTTACTTAGGCAAAAAAGGATTTGATCCGATGATGGGCGCTCGACCCATGGCGCGTCTCATTCAAGACACTATCCGCAAAGCGCTTGCAGATGAACTACTGTTTGGCAAACTTGCCAATGGTGGAACTGTGCATGTGGATATTGACGACAAAGATGAAGTAAAGTTGGTTTTTGCAACGCCTAAAACCAGCAAAGCACCAGACCTAGCAACCGAAACAGAGTAACTTAGTCTTAAAAAAACGGCCAACTTATTCAACATAAGTTGGCCGTTTTTCCATAATGCTAGCGAATAACTCACTTTCTAACCAGCTTTTAAGCCAAATGCGGCATTTTGGGTAAGGTGCCGTTTCCCACCAAACCGCATCAACCGCAGCAAATTGACGTATAAATGGAAAAATCGCAATGTCAGCAAATCCAGCCACATGACCAAACAAAAAAATATTTTTATCTAGCAGATTTTCTAACTTTTGCAAAAAAACTTCACCGTCTTCACGATGCTTTACTTGGGTTTGATGCTTATTTCTTTCAGGGTATTTATAGGCGTCTAAAGCGCGTTTAAATTCCGTATCATTTTCCACGATGAATGCTCTGGAAGCCTCATGTATATTCGCCCCCAGAGCATGTGTTTTAAGTACAGAAAGCATGATTTCCAAGCTTTCATCTATCACGATTCCATCGCACAACTGCAATACTGGCACCGTACCTTTGGGTGAGATTTGTAGCATATGTTGCGGCTTGTTGCGGAGTGAAATTTCTCGAAGTTCCACTTGAATATCTGCCAATTTCAACGCCATTCTTGCGCGCATTGCATAAGGACAACGACGATATGAGTATAAAATTGGTAGCAACATCAGCCTAGCGTTTTACAAATATTTCGCACCAGCTTTGGACCTTGGTAAATCAAACCACTGTACACTTGTACCAAGCTCGCTCCCGCCGCGATTTTTTCCACCGCATCTGCGCCACTTAAAATACCTCCAACGCCAATAATCGGTAGCGCGCCCTGTAGCTGTTTAGATAGTTGCTGAATCACGATTGTCGACTGATTGCCCAAGGGTGCGCCCGACAAACCGCCAGTTTCATCGGCGTTTTGCATGCCTTTTACAGCTTCACGCGCCAAAGTCGTATTCGTCGCAATCACTGCATCCATTTGATGCTTCATCAGTAAATCTGCAATTTCTGTCACCTGCTCGTGATTCAAGTCTGGCGCTATTTTTAGAGCGATAGGCACGTATTTTCCGTGCTTCTCAGCCAGCTTAGCCTGTTCAAATTTTAAGGTCGCCAGCAAAGCAGAAAGCGCATTTTTTTCCTGCAAATCGCGCAAATTTTTGGTATTGGGAGAGGATATATTGACCGTAATGTAGCTAGCGTGCGCATATACTTTTTGCATGCAAATCAGGTAGTCTTCCACCGCGCGTTCGTTCGGCGTATCGAGATTTTTGCCAATGTTAATGCCTAAAATTCCACGATATTTGGCGGCTTTTACGTTTCCGACGAGATTGTCTACGCCAAGATTATTAAAACCAAAGCGGTTGATAATACCTTGCGCCTCTGGGACGCGAAACAATCTTGGCTTAGGGTTTCCTGACTGCGCGCGCGGCGTGACTGTACCAACTTCGATAAAACCAAAACCTAGCTTGGCAAAACCATCAATGACTGCACCGTTTTTATCCAACCCAGCGGCTAGTCCTACTGGGTTAGGAAACTGCAAGCCCATCACATCGCGTATTGTGCAAGCGGGTGCATTTGGATAGCTATTTAATAGACTTGTTTTCTCAGCAAACTTTAAGGCTTTCAGCGTTAAATCATGAACATATTCGGCATCGAACCTGAACAGTGCTGGTCTTGCAAGTGAATATAAACTCATGTCAGCATCTACAGCAAGACCTTCTCAATCCCACCATTATTGGCTTTCTGCACATATTCCTGCATCCAATTTTCGCCCAAGATATGCTTTGCCATTTCTACCACAATATAATCTGCGGTGATGCCAGTATCATCACCATAGCGCGCCAACCCTTGTAAGCAACTTGGACAACTCGTGAGAATTTTTACTTTTTCTTCAGGATTACCTACCGTTAAACCCATTTTCTCCATGCCCTTTTCAAGTTCTTCTTGTTTACGCATTTTAACTTGAGTGGCGATGTCTGGACGGGCCGCTGCAAAGGTGCCAGATTCACCACAACAACGGTCATTCAATGCGACATCCTGTCCCATCAGCGCATTGGTAACTTTAAGAGGGGCGTAAGTCTTCATCGGCGTGTGGCATGGATCGTGATACATATAGCGCGTACCTGTAATCCCTTGCAGTTTCACATTCTTTTCCATCAAATATTCATGAATGTCCAACAAACGACAGCCCGGAAAAATCTTCTCGAACTCGTATTTTTGCAACTGATCCATACAGGTGCCGCAAGACACAATTACTGTTTTAATGTCGAGATAATTGAGCGTATTAGCCACTCGGTGGAACAGCACTCGGTTATCGGTGGTGATTTCTAGACCTTTATCGTGGTTTCCGCTTGAAGTTTGCGGGTAGCCGCAACACAAGTATCCAGGCGGTAGCACAGTAATGGCCCCCACTTCGTACAACATGGCTTGCGTGGCTAAACCCACGTTTGAGAATAAACGCTCTGAGCCGCAGCCGGGAAAGTAAAACACCGCTTCACTATCTTCTGTGACTTTTTGCGGGTTACGAATCACGGGAATCATCGTGTTATCTTCCACGCCCAACAAAGCACGCGATGTTTTGGTCGGCAATTTTTTCGGCATGGGCCGATTGATAAAATGAACCACTTGTGCCTTGATTTCAGGCTTACCCACAGTCGCTGGCGGTCGAATTTTGTCACGCAATAGGCCAAAACGTTTTGCCAAAGTGTGCGCGAAATTTTGTGCCCGATAACCAAAACCAATCATGACAGCACGCAACATTTTAATGGTGGCTGGATCTTTGGCATTGAGAAAGAGCATGCCTGCCGCTGTGCCTGGGTTAAATTTCTTTTTGCCTTGCTCACGTAAAAAGTTACGCATCTTGATTGATACATCCCCAAAATCAATATCCACTGGGCATGGGTTTAGGCATTTATGACACACCGTACAATGGTCTGCCACGTCATTAAACTCGTCAAAATGTTTAAGCGAAATGCCTCGGCGGGTTTGCTCTTCGTAAAGAAAAGCCTCAATCAATAATGAAGTGCCTAAAATCTTGTTACGCGGAGAATATAAAAGATTTGCGCGTGGCACATGGGTCGTGCAAACTGGTTTACATTTACCGCAACGCAAGCAATCAGAAATGTCATCTGCAATTTCACCAATTGCAGATTGTTCCATAATAATAGATTCCTGCTCAAGCAATCCAAAACTTGGCGTATAGGCGTTTTCTAGACCAGAACCATAGAGTAGCTTACCTTTATTAAAGTGGCCATTTGGGTCAACTTTATTTTTATAAGCGGTAAAAGTATCAATCGTCGCTTGATCCAAATATTCCATTTTGGTGATGCCAATACCATGCTCGCCAGAAATAACACCGTCTAAATTTTTAGCTAGCGCCATCACGCGGTCTACCGCTGTATGCGCATCGTGCATCATCTCGTAATCATCTGAATTTACTGGGATATTCGTATGTACGTTGCCATCACCTGCATGCATGTGCAGCGCAATAAATACGCGGCTTTTGAGCACTTTTTTGTGAATTTCATCACAGCGATTCAAGATTTTTTGATACTCTCGCCCAGCAAAAATCTCCTCCATCGGAAGCTTTAATTCGCGCTTCCACGAAATTCTCAAGTCATAACTTTGAACTGCACGGAACACGTTTTCATATTTTGAAAAAGCTTTACCAGCTTTACCCAAAGCAGAAATAGGCGCATCGAGATTATTTAATACTAAAAGCCATTTAGCACGCAAATCATGCAATAACTGCAATGCAATCGCTTGCTTAGCATGCGTCATTTCTGCGTCTGAATTCCCTTCTTCATCGGCCTGCAAAGGCAATTCACCATGCATAAACACTTCTAGTGCATCTAATAATTTAAGCTTGTTGTTAATGGAAAGCTCAATATTAATGCGTTCGATGCCATCAGAATAGTCACCTAAACGTGGCAATGGAATCACTACATCCTCGTTGATTTTGAATGCATTTGTGTGTTTGGCGATAGCCGCTGTTCGCGCTCTGTCAAGCCAGAATTTTTTACGTGCTTCTGCGGATACAGCAATAAACCCTTCGCCATCGCGTGCATTACACATACGCACCATGGCTGAAGCCACTTCGCCCACTGCATTTTCGTCGTCGGACGCAATATCAGCGATCAATACCATTTTCGGCCGTTGTTGGCGCGCCGCTTTGGTCGCATAGCCTACCGCCTTGATATAGCGTTCATCCATGTGCTCTAAGCCCGCCATGATGACGGCAATATCTTTTTTGGCCGTGGCATCGAGATAATCTTTTATCTCAACAATTGCAGGAACTGCGTGAGATACATTGCCAAAAAACTCCAGTGCAATGGTGCGGACATGTTTGGGCATACGGTGCAAAATAAAAGTAGCGCTGGTAATTAAACCATCACAACCTTCTTTTTGTATGCCTGGCAGACCGCTTAAAAATTTATCTGTAACATCCTTGCCCAAGCCCACTTTTCTAAAACTTGGCCCCGCAATTTCTAAAATCTCAGGCTCGCCTAGCTGCGTTTTCATGTCGATATCAAAGCGCGTTAATTTAAAACGCGCCATTTTAATATCGTGAATTTTGCCTAAGTTATGGTCTAAACGTTCCACTTCAAGCCAATTTGCATCTGGCGTTACCATACGGTATGAAGCTAAATTATCCAACGCAGTGCCCCATAGCACTGCTTTTTTTCCACCTGCATTCATGGCCACATTCCCACCAATACAGCTTGCATCAGCTGATGTGGGATCGCATGCAAATTCAAGACCTGCATCAGTTGCGGCTTCCATCGCACGGCGCGTCACCACGCCAGCGCCACATTCAATCGTCGCTACTTGACGTGCTACGCCTGGCAAGGTGCGCATTTGCACACCAGTATGTTGATCTAATTTTTCGGTATTGATTACCACGGATAAGGGCGTAAGCGGAATTGCGCCACCCGTATAACCTGTACCACCACCGCGTGGAATCACTGTTAGCCCAAGCTCAATACTTGCTCGCACGAGTGCGGCTATTTCAATTTCGGTATCGGGATTTAGCACTACGAATGGGTACTCTACACGCCAATCAGTAGCATCAGTCACATGTGAAACGCGCGCTAAACCATCAAACTGGATATTGTCTTTACGCGTGATTTTGCTATATTTACTTAAAGCTTTTTTTCGTAAGTCGTAAGTTTGACGAAAGTCTTCGGCAAACTTTTCTATGGCTGCTTTAGCGGCAGTAATTAATTGATTGACCTTAGCACTGGCTTTGCCTTTTTCGCTATCGCGTGCATCTATTGCACTAATTCTGTGATGAAGCGCATCAATTAAGGCTTTGCGGCGCTTTGGGTTTTCCAACAAATCATCTTGCAGATAAGGATTGCGTGAAACCACCCAAATATCGCCAAGCACCTCGAATAGCATGCGTGCACTGCGGCCAGTTTTACGCTCACTGCGAAGGGCATTGAGCGTTTTCCATGCATCCTCGCCTAAAAAGCGAATGACAATTTCACGGTCTGAGAACGAAGTGTAATTATACGGAATTTCACGCAGACGCGTGACAGGGTTTGTGTCGGCTTGTAAAAATTCGGCGGGGATTGGTGTGTTCATTCGTTAAGTACAGTTAATAAATGCAGATTATATCATGGGCTAACGCCTCAATTAACGCTAAACGTTTTGTGGTTATTGGCGTAAAATTGCAGCAATGTCTTCGCAATTTAGAAAAATTCTAATCCCTTTTAGCATGTTTTTTTTGCTTGTGGTGCTTGCTTTTAGCATGCTATACAGGCCCAGTGCGCCAGACGTCACTTTTACCACGATTACTGGTAAAAAAATTAGTATGGCCTCTCTAAAAGGCAAGGCGGTATTGGTGAGTTTTTGGGCGACAGATTGCCGCAGCTGCAATAAAGAAATGCCAGACTTGGTGAATACTTATAACACATACAAGGCCAAAGGTTTTGAAGTAATTGCTGTGGCAATGCCTTACGACCCGCCTGCGCAAGTGTACAATTATGTAACACAAAAAAACTTACCTTTCCCTGTTATGCACGATGGCTTTAGCGAAGTGTCACAAACATTCGGCGGCATCAATGCCACACCAACGGCATTTCTATTTGATAAAGAAGGTAAACGTTTAGACCGCACAATTGGTATTTTAGACTTTGCCAAACTGCGCGCAACATTAGACAAGGAGCTTGGCTGATGTTGTGGGTGAAAACCTTTCACATTGTATTTGTAACCAGTTGGTTTGCAGGCTTGTTTTATTTACCACGCCTATTTGTTAACCATGCCATGGAAACCAATAAAGAAACGCTTGCTAGGCTATCGCTGATGGAGCAAAAGTTATACCGTTTTATGGCTCCATTAGCTATTTTAGCTTTGATTTTTGGTTTATGGTTGTGGCTTGGCTTCGGCATTAGCGGGGCTTGGCTGCATATTAAATTAGCCTTGGTTGTGGGCTTGGTTGTTTACCATTTATACTGCGGCAAACTCATGCGCGATTTCAGCACTGGCACCAATTCTCATAGCCATATTTGGTATCGCTGGTTTAACGAAATTCCCGTGATATTATTAGTCATTATTTTAATTTTAGTAGTTGTAAAACCTATCTAAATATGGACATTTTGAACTCAGACTGGCTGATTCACATGCTAAACAAAGCAGGCAAAACGCCGCAAGCGCGCCTACTTTGCCTGTTTGATATTTTAGATGATTGGACTGATGCACCAGGGGTGGATACTCGAGTCGAGCTAAATGTCACACAAAACAACGCCCTGCAAACTTACTTAAGTTTAGAGGCTGCTAAAGCAGGCGCTGCACTACCAGAGATGCTCGCGATGCAACTCTATGTCATGGCACTTTCTGCCTGCAACGAGAAATTGCAAACACGGCTGCAAGCCAATAAAGACAGGGGGGCTGGCGATGCACTTATTCATGCCAAGAACGCCGCAGAAGCACTAATTGCTGCACAAACTAAAAAAGAATTTCGTATTGCAAAATCGTCTGCTTATGCCATCGCCGCGAGCTTTATTGCCGCACTTATGATGGCTGGCGCTTTGTTTACTATCAACCACAATAGCCCTAGTGATTCACATAAAGCAACTCTTGCCATTTCCGCGCAACAGCCAGCATATACCGAAGCCGCATTTATTGCCAACCCAGAAGAAACTGCTGCGTTAATTGCACAAATTGATTTGATGCGCAAAGGCACATGCCAACTCCCAGAGGCGCTGCAATTACCTGATTCTTATAAAAGGGTGTATTTTCAGAATATCGTACTTGGTCAAATTTCTACCGACCCGAGCGATCAAAAACTGGTACGTCAACTTTTGGAAAAAGTGCGCTGCAACTATACGCCCATGCTCATGGCAAACTCAAAAAACTAACAACCATTGACGCAACAAAAAAGCTGGCCGTAGCCAGCTTTTTTAGTCTAATTAAGTTACATCGTTTCTAATATTTTTTTCAAATTACCCAAACCACCATCAAACACGCCATTTATAGTGTCTTCTGCGGTTTTATCGTCTGAGCCTGCCTTGGCTTTAAAATGTGCTGTCCAAGAAACGATACTTTTACCCTTGCCCGCTGCTTTCACTGTAAGGGTTGCGCTATAGGCATCTACAGGCAATACGCTTTCTGTAATGATGTAACTCATGGTTCTTTTTTTCGCGCTGTAAGCTGTTAGCGTTTCGTTAATTTTGCCGCCATCTTGCAGGGTTAACAAACGCTTTGTACCTTTTTCATTATTTGTGCCTTCAACAATTTCGGTTTTGGCAACTGCTGGATGCCATGCGCCTAAATCACCAAAATCTGCAATTTTTGTCCACACTTTATCAGCCGAAGCATTAATTTTTACTGATTTTTTGACATGAATTTCATGATTCGCCATTGCCTGACCAGTAAAACCTAAAACTAATACAGATAACAACAATAATAATTTTTTCATTTGCGGCTCCTAAACGTTGATATAGAGTAACTGAATCAAGATATTTAATATACAGTTCTGTATAATTTATTCCTTTTTTTAAGAAAAGTAAACATCTATTTAATTATTTATTAATGATTTATTTTAAATTTATTGGTAAAAATATTACTTATTAGTATACTTGTTTTCATATGACAATTCCCATGCTATACTGACCTGTATGAGTAGTCTAAAAGATAAAATTTTAGAAACCGCAACCGATCTCTTTCAAACGAGAGGCATTAACTCGACTGGGGTAGACACCATTGTGGCTGTGGCAGGCACGACTAAAATGACGCTTTACAAATACTTTGACTCTAAAGAAACCTTGATTTTAGAAGTGCTGAATAAGAGTCAGCAAGATTTTCAAGATTGGCTAGACGACAAGCTAAATAGTAGCAGCAAAAAACCAGCTGATAAAATTCAAAAGCTTTTTGACTTTATAGAAGAATGGGTAAGTTCTCCCAATTTTGTTGGCATGGGATTTATTAAGGCTTCTGCAGAGTTTCCTAACGAAGAAAATCCGATTCATCAGCTGTCATCCAAACAATCACGCGAATTTAGGCAATATATTGCGAAGCTTGCAGCAGAAGCAACGATTAAAGATGCTGATGGCTTAGCTTTACAGCTTTCATTGTTGTTTGAAGGCGCAGTGCAGGCAGAACAGATGAAACGTGGCTCTGGTGCAATGAAATACGCTAAAAAAGCCGCAAAAATTCTGATTGACGGTGCCAGCAAAATTTAAAACCAACACGCTTTAGCTTGCCTTCTTCACACTTTCGACAAGATAATATCGTTTTAATTTAAGACGACTATTATATGCACACGCTTATCTGCGGCTCACTTGCTTTTGACACCATCATGGTTTTTCAAGACCAGTTCAAAAATCATATTCTACCTGACCAGATTCACAAACTCAGCGTGGCTTTTTATGTGCCAGAAATGCGCAGAGAGTTTGGCGGCACGGCAGGTAATATTGCTTATAATCTGCAGCTTTTAGAAGGCAAACCACTCATCATGGCAACCGTCGGCGAGGATTTTACGACTTATACAAAATGGCTAAAGTACAATAATCTAGACACCACTCATATTAAAGAAATTCCCAATAGCTTTACTGCGCAGGCATATATCACCACCGATATGGACGACAATCAAATCACTGCATTTCATCCGGGCGCGATGGTTGAATCTCACCAAAACAGCGTTAAAAATGCACAAAATATTAGCTTAGCGATTATTGCACCAGATGGCCGAGATGGCATGTTTCAGCATGCGCGCGAATGCTTTGAAGCAGGCATTCCGATGATGTTTGACCCAGGCCAAGGGTTACCCATGTTTAACGGCGAGGAGCTTTTGCATTTTATCGAGATGGCGACTTACTTAGCCGTAAACGACTACGAAGCGCAAGTGCTACAAGATAAAACAGGCTTAACGCTTGAACAAATCGCCAATAAAGTTAAAGCGCTCATTGTCACCTTGGGTGGAAGCGGTTCTCATATTTATGCAGATGGTCAACGTTTCGAGATTCCATGCGTTAAAGCCGATAAACTGGTAGACCCAACGGGTTGCGGCGATGCGTATCGTGCAGGATTGCTATATGGTATTGCACAAGATTGGGATTGGCCAACTTGCGGCAGATTGGCATCCACTATGGGTGCGATCAAAATTGCAAGTCGCGGTGGTCAAAATCACAAACCAACGCGCGAAGAAATTGAGAACGTTTATGCCAAAGCGCTGGTCGAACAAAGTGTTAAGCAAGAAAATTTAACTTAGAGGGAAACAACATGAGATTATCAAACTTACTTTTGGTAGCAACACTATCAGTATTATTGGCCGCGTGTGCCAGCTCAAATTCTGGCAGTGTGTATAGTCGCGAAGATGCGCGTAAAGTGCAAACCGTAAAAACTGGCGTAGTTGAAAGCGTTCGCTCTGTTAAGCTAGAAGGAACTAAAACCCCTATCGGCACAGCGGCAGGCGCTGTAGTGGGCGGTGTGGCAGGCGGGTCGATAGGACATGGTGCGGGCAGCACAATCGCAGCAGTCGTCGGTGCAGTTGCTGGTGGCATTGCAGGCTCTGCTATCGAAGAAGGTGTAACACGCAAAGATGCACTTGAAATCACCGTCAAATTGGATGGCGGCGCCATGATTGCTATCGTGCAAGAAGCTGATGAACAGTTTCATCCTGGCGAAAAAGTGCGCATCGTAGAAGGTGGCGACACCTCACGTGTTACGCATTAAAAATTGCTTACGTTTCACCTAATTGTCATTTAATTATCATATAACTTTCATTTAAGCCCCATATCATCTCCCAAATAGTTAGGGAGATGATATGTTTAATAGAGAATTAAGTCAGTCAAAAAAAGCGCAAAATCAGCCACAGTTATATCTGTCGATTGCGCGGAACTCCACGGAAGTAGCCGAGGCACAACGTTTACGCTATAAAGTATTTGCAGAAGAAATGGGTGCAGAACTGAGCGGTAGCGATGGTTTAGATGTTGATGGATTTGACGCGTACTGCGATCATCTGTTGGTGCGCGAAAGCAATACACACCAAGTCATTGGCACTTACCGCATTTTAAGCCCGCATAAAGCAAATGAGGCAGGTGGTTATTACTCTGCAGGCGAGTTCGATTTAAGCCGCATTAGCCATTTATTCGAACGTACAGTTGAAGTTGGTCGTGCCTGCGTTCACCAAGATTACCGTAGCGGCGGCACAATCACCATGCTGTGGGCTGGTCTTGCCAAATACATGCAAAAACACCATTACGAATATATGATTGGTTGCGCTAGCGTACCAATGATAGACGGTGGCCATGCGGCCGCATCTTTGTACAACAAGCTTAAAGATGACCACTTAACACCGAATGAGTATCGTGTTTTTCCTCATAATCCCTTGCCGATTGATGCGCTTAACAAAGACTTGCAAGTGACCTGCCCGCCACTCATTAAAGGCTATTTACGACTTGGCGCAGAAATCTGTGGCGAGCCTGCATGGGATAGTTATTTCAATACCGCTGACATGTTAGTAATGCTATCATTATCGAAAATTAACCCTCGATATGCGATGCATTTTTTAAAATAACATTTGCTCAAAACCAACACCCTTACACGCGCGTATCGCATTACGCGCGTTTTTCTGCACACTTTGATTGGCTTAATCATCGCAGCTTTTTTATGGCCATTTTTAAATTCAATCAAAAAAAATAGAGTGACTAAATGGTGGTGCAAGGCTTTACTTAAGTGCTTTCACATCCAAATTATTGTGCATGGCGATGTGCCAAATTCAAATATTCGCAGTACGATGTTTGTGGCAAACCATATTTCCTGGGTAGACATTCATGCCATTAATAGTGTCATCCCACTTAGATTCATCGCAAAATCTGAAGTGAGTAGCTGGCCTGTATTTGGTTATTTAGTGAGAAAATCAGGCACTTTATTCATTGACAGATCAAAACGTAAAGATGCCGCACGCATCGTTGTGCTAGCCAAGCAAAGTTTGCAAAACGGTGATAATGTTGGGTTTTTTCCCGAAGGCACTACCTCGGAAGGCGTATCAATATTACCTTTCAAGAGCAGTATTGTACAAGCTGCCATTGACGCGGAAGCGACTATTTGTCCGATTGCCCTTCGCTATCCACAACCCGACAAAAGCGCCAACACGCAAATGGCTTATGCAGGAGAAACTACGATGGGGGAATCTATGCTCAATATCCTCAAGCAAAAAAATCCAGTGGTTGAGCTACATTTTTTAGCGCCTATGCCAGCACTGCACGCCAATAGGCATGGGCTTACCGAGGCAGCTTTTATAGCAATTTCAAAACAGTTAAATCTTTAAAGGGTTGTCTTTTAAATCTGCATTCACTTGAAATATAGCTTTATTTTCCAAGCACATCGCAGTGAGTTTTCCACCCCACAGGCAGCCTGTATCAAGCGCATGTATATTGGCACGTTGCTGTAAACCAAGCGCAGACCAGTGCCCGCAAACTATATTTGTATCCATTGATTGACGCGTAGGTATATCAAACCATGGTAAATAGCCGCTTGGAATATCTTGTAATTCCCCTTTAAAATCATACTCCATCTCACCTTCATGGGTACAAATTCGCATGCGCGTCATGGCGTTGGTTATCACTCGCAGACGCTCTATTCCAGACAATTTGTCATGCCAAACATTAGGGAGATTGCCATACATATTCATCAAGAAATCTATATAGTTTCTGCCTTGCAGGGCAGTTTCAACTTCACGCGCATACACTAACGCTTCTTTGACTGACCATTGCGGCAGCAGACCCGCATGCACCATTGTGTACTCATCATTAGAAACAATCAAAGGTTGATATCGTAACCAAGTCAGTAGCATCTCTTTGTCAGGCGCGTTTATTAATGTTTGCAGCGTATCACTTCGGTGCGCTTGACGCGCGCCATGCGCCACTGCAAGCGCATGCAAATCGTGGTTTCCTAAAACAGTTTTAATATTTTCTTGATGCTGGTAGCACCAGCGCAACACCTCAAGCGAGCCACTCCCGCGATTGATAATATCGCCCACAAGCCACATTGAATCATGTTTTGGATTAAATTGAATGCGCGCTAACAGCGCTTGAAATGCGTGATAACAGCCCTGAATATCGCCAATTGCATAGGTCGCCATTAGGCAAAAAAGTAGATTATTTTGCTACAGCAGGGTTATCAGCAACAGGTTTGGGAGCAGTGAAATGCGCACCCGACTCATTCGCCATATAAGCTACTGCCTCAGCAATTTCGTTATCACTCAAATCAGGATTACCACCACGCGCTGGCATCATTCTGATACCTTCGGAAGCATGTTTAATTAAGGTAGGATAGCCTTGCGAGATACGAGGCCCCCAAGCTGATTTGTCACCAATTTTTGGAGAGCCCATCGCGCCTGAAACGTGGCATGCAGCACAAACACCTTTCACCACTTCCTCGCCACTTTTGTCCACATGCGGACCAGTGTCTTTGCTGACTTCAACCACCGCTAGCGGCTTAATGCGTGTTTCAACTTCAGCCGCAGTGCCTTGAGCCGGCTCAGGTTCTTTAATGAGTGTGTAAATCACAAAAATTGGTGCGACTACACCACCTAATATTGCTAAGTATTTGGTAAAAGCGCCTATGGTAGATGAAGTATGTGGTTGATCGCTCATGATATTGGTAATCCAAAGTTGATGACGTTGCAGTTATTATACAAGCACAAACCAACAAGCAAAAGGACAAGCTTCAACCCATTTGTTATAATCCGCGCACTTACATCATTTATGCGCCCGTAGCTCAGCTGGATAGAGTGTTGGTTTCCGAAGCCAAAGGTCGTGGGTTCGACTCCCGCCGGGCGCGCCATATTATTTAATATATTTAATAAGTTATGTTTTTTAACTTACTCAAAATCTCTGAGACACATCTGGGTGACTGGAAACTAGCATTAAATAGGTTTAGTATTCTGTTTGAGGTGGTAATTCTAAAAGTTTGATTCTCTAATATTTACAGAAACTCAAGGCATTCCATACACACTTTCCAAAAACTGATTGCTGAAGTCCATGCTTGCACGCTTTGCAAAGCACACTTACCACTTGGCCCGCTACCAATTGTGCAATTAAATAGCTCTGCTCGCATACTCATCGCGGGCCAAGCGCCCGGCAGAAAAGTGCACGAAACTGGCCTGCCGTTTAACGATGCGAGTGGCGATAGACTTCGTAATTGGTTGGGGATTTCTCGTGAAACGTTTTATGACGCTACGCAAATTGCCATTTTACCAATGGGCTTTTGCTATCCTGGCACTGGAAAATCAGGCGATTTTCCACCACGGCCCGAGTGTGCATTAGCTTGGAGAGCGCCATTACTTAAACATTTAAAAAATTTGCAGCTTACACTTGTAATTGGTCAATATGCGATCGCGTATCACCTACCCAATGAAAAAACGTCACTCACTGAGACGGTGCAAGGATGGCGTAAGCATTGGCCTAATATAGTACCTTTACCCCATCCTAGCCCGCGCAATAACATTTGGCTTAAACGCAATGCTTGGTTTGAGACAGAACTATTGCCAGAATTAAAACATCGAGTAACTGAAGTGTTTCTAAATTAAACATGCGTTATACCAATAAAATGAGGCACCGCTTTTTGGTAAAGAGTTAGATGAAACAGGCGCAATGCACAACTGTCATGTCGCCTGTTTAAAGCTTTATAAAGTAATAAGCTACTCTGATTAGCGTTTTCCACCGGAGACAAATAGCGTTTCACCAGTAATATATGCGGAGTCTTGTGAAGCAAGGAATACTGCAGCGGGCGCAATATCCTCAGGCTGTCCAATACGAGCTAGTGGCGTGATAGAAGCCATATATTCACTATTGGCTATAAAACCAGTATTGTGTAGGCCTTCAGTTTCCACCATTCCCGGGTTAATTGAGTTTATGCGTATCTTACGAGGTGCCAACTCTTTGGCCAGTGAACGAGTAATAGCATCTACTGCTGCTTTGGTTGCACTATAAACTGATAATCCTTCCAATC
This sequence comes from Methylophilaceae bacterium, assembly GCA_046153505.1. Lineage (GTDB taxonomy): Bacteria > Pseudomonadota > Gammaproteobacteria > Burkholderiales > Methylophilaceae > JBJXDT01. Next base: position 31,883 of record JBJXDT010000019.1, read on the forward strand.
CCATCGTACTGACTACCGAGCTTATATTGACAATGCTGCCACCTGCAGGGCTGAAATGTTTAACTGCCTCTTGAGTGCTCAATATCAGGCCAAGCACATTCAGATTCATTTGTTTGTGAAAATGCTCTTCAGTAATATCTTCTAATGGCGCTGGATTGTATATACCTGCGTTGTTCACCAAAATATCAATTGCGCCGAAGGCGTTTATTGCAGCGGTGAATAAGCGTTCGATATCGGCTTTTTTAGATACATCGGCTTTTACTGCCACGGCTTTGCCGCCGGCGCGTACAATTTCAGCGACAACTTGATCAGCCCCGCTTTGGCTGGAAGCGTAATTGACGACAACAGATGCACCTTCTGCTGCTAAATGCTTCGCGATTGCAGCGCCTATGCCTTTTGATGCACCTGTGACTACCGCTACCTTATTTTTCAATTTATTACTCATGATAAGTCTCCTAAATAAATATTAATTTCAATAAATGAACGTTTTGTAACGTTGAAGCCAGTATATTGTCATTATTTAATAAGATAAATAAGGTAAAATTAGATATACTGTATTAATTTACTGGACAATAGATCGGAGATTAATGTTGGATAGGTTTGAGACTATGCTGGCTTTTACCCGAGTAGCTGAACTTCATAGCTTTACCAAGGCAGCTATCTCTTTAAATATGCCTAAGGCAACACTGTCTGCACAAGTGGCACATTTAGAAAAACGTCTTAATGTAAAACTGTTACATCGCACCACTCGGCAGGTGAGCTTAACTACAGACGGCATCGTTTATTATGAGCGTGCCTTGCGATTGCTGAGTGATTTAGAAGAAACTGAGTCAGCTGTAAGTCAGTCCAATTTGTCATATCGGGGCAGGTTGCGGGTAGATACTTCTGGCACTTTAGGACGTCAGATTATATTGCCCGCACTGAATGATTTTTTTAAACGCTATCCCGAGATAGATTTAGAGTTGGGTTGCACTGACCGACCCGTAGATTTGTTACAAGAAGGCATCGATTGCGCCATCCGCGGCGGCATGCCGATCGATGAATCTTTGGTTGCCAGAAAACTAGTGCAAACACGTCCAGTCACTTGTGCAACACCAACTTATCTTGAGCAGCATGGAACACCGCAAGTATTAGATGATTTGAAAGCTCATTTAATGGTGAATTATCTATCGCCAAGAACAGGTAAAGTCATGGGATTTAATTACGTGCAAGGTAATGAAACAATCGAAATACACGGTCAAAGACGCATCGCCATTAACGATGTGGATGCTTGTGTGAACGCTGCCTTAGCGGATATTGGCATTGTACAATTACCGTTCTTTAGCGCTAGAAACCATATACAGTCGGGCAAGTTAGTGCGCGTGTTGGCTAACTTTCAGACTGAAATTGCGACTGTTTATGTGGTGTATTTGCAGAATCGACACTTATCGGCCAATGTTCGCGCTTTTATCGACTGGGTTGCTGTGTTATTTGCAAAAGAACAGCAAAATTATTTCGATTGTTGCCCAGAAACCAAATAGCTTATTGTTGGTTTGAAGTTCAAAATTAACTTGCACGGGCTAACTGAAGCCAGGTTTTGGGCGTAAGGCCTATTTTCGCTTTAAATATTCGAGAGAAAACAACCGCGCCGCTATAACCCACCTCATTTGCCACTATTCCAATTGGCTTGCCCTTTTTTAGTAAGGTCTGCGCTAAACCAATTCGCCATTTTGTCAGATGATCTATAGGCGTCGTACCAACCACCTCCCTAAAATGCACGGCAAATCTTGCGCGTGACATACCCGCTTTATCTGCAAGCGCTTCTAAGGACCAGTTTAAGCTTGGTTCGTTATGCATGGCTGTGAGTGCTTTTGCTAATCGTTTGTCTGCCAGTCCAGCGATTAGGCCAACATTGGTTTGATTGTTATCTAAAATATGTCGTAAAAGTTGTATCAGCAGGTATTCGAAAAGCCTATCTATTGAAGCTTGGCGGCCTGAATGTGCTTGTTCCGCTTCATTAAATAACAGCTCTAACGTGCTTGCTAATTGCGGCAAATTATTGAGTGGCATGAGTAGCACAGCGGGCAAGGCTTCAGCCAAAATGTTGTTATATCCGTCGCCCAAATCAATCGTTGCGCAAGTCAGGTCTGCTTCCCCATCTCCATTAAATTCAAAGCGATGTTTTGCAGGCCGCGGGTAAAGTAATAAGCTCGGTTCAGAAATGATAAGTGGTGCATGTTTAACAGAATGCGCTATTACCGTTCCACGACGAATGAGGTGTAAAAAACCACCAATTAAATTATCTTCAAAATCAATGTTTTTGCAAAGTGTGCCAGTAAAGAACATATGCGCACTTAAGCCATGTTGATTGAAAAATGCAGATAAGCGATCGTCCATTCTGATACTAACTGTTAGTTAATTGAGATTAAATAGTATCATGAGTATCAAAAAATGGAAGAAGATTCGGTTATGCAATTTTGCATGGAAATTAAATAAAGGAGATTGAAATGTTTGATACTGAAACGATAGATTTTTATAACGAAACAAGCAATAGATTGAGCTTTATAAAAAAATTGACCATGGCTACTTCTCTGGCGATCGTGTTGAATGTAGCGCCTGCTGCAGTAAAAGTGGTCAATGCCGGCGAAATGAAGATGGAAGCCAGCGCTGCTGTGTTTAATAAAGACGGCAGTTTAAAGCGCCCCACGGGTTACCGCGAATGGATCTATGTGGGTACGCCGCTTACTCCCAATGATATGAACGATGGTAAGGCAGCATTTCCAGAGTTTCATAATGTTTATATTGATCCTGCTAGCTGGACTTATTGGAAAAAGAATGGCGAGTTTCGTGATGGCACCATTTTAGTGAAAGAACTAGTGAGTGTAGGTAGTAAATCAGCAGCTTCTGGCAAAGGTTATTTTGAGGGTGAGTTTCTTGGGTTAGAGGCCACTGTTAAGGATAAAAAACACTTTGCAAGTGCTCCTGGAAATTGGGCTTATTTTAGGTTTACAAACGAAGACTTCAAAGGTTTAAAAAGTAATGCGACTGCACAACCAGTTGCAAGTTGTTCTTCTTGTCATCAGCCAAATGCCCAGCAAGATTTCGTGTTTACTCAGTATTACCCTGTATTAAGAGCAGGCAAAGCATCTGGCCAGATTGGATCAGGCGGTCTATAAGTTGGATCTGAATTTAAGTCAAAAAATTAGCAATTTAAATATTAATTTAGGAGATAAAAATGAGCAATAAAATCGCAATAATCGTATTAGCAGATTCAAATTCTGATGAAGGTTTGGGTCGAATAGTAAACGCACTTGCTGCGGCTGGTGAGTACAATAAAGCAGGTGATGAAGTTCGCATTGTGTTTACTGGCACCGGCACTAAATGGCCAACCAGCTTAGTAAAACCAGATCATCCTGCGCATGGGTTATACGAAGATGTTAAAGACTTGGTGGATGGTGCTTGCGGATTTTGTGCAAATGCATTTGGACAAACTGATGCAATGAAACAGTATTCGATAAAATTGCTTGCAGACAGCGGCCCTTTTATGAGTTATCGCCAATTTACACAAGCAGGTTATCAAATTCTAACCTTTTAATATTGTATTTTTATATAAATTAAACCAGCTAAATGCTGGTTTAATTTTTTCTACGAGAACAATAGGCAACTCGAACATTAATAGTTTGCTACTGGCCTAACCTAGAATACTCTTAACTCAGTCATATCGACTCAGAAGAGACAATCATAATAATAAAGATTCACCTCAATTAATGAATTGCCCCCATATTTGGGTACGATGCTTCCCCCAATCCAAGCTAATGTTTCAATAGAAAATGAACAACTGATAACGTATCCCTATGATTTCATATACCTTTTACAGATGAAAGATGAAAATCTTGCTAGAAAAACGATTGGCACACTTGTTGCGTACTTTAGATTATCGCAGATAGCCCATGATAGGGTTTTTCTGTATTACAAACATGAAGCAGGCATGGTGACTTCTCATCAAGTTTAGTTTAGATGAACTGCAAAAACCTCTACTTTGATTATCTTCGCAAAGGAATTAAAAATTGAACTCACGTGAAAAACTAATCCAGCGGACGATGGATGTTCAGCGGGAAATCACAAAGGAAGGATTGAAACGCCGTGACTTGATGAAAATGGGTTTACTCAGCGCCACTACTGGTATGTTGTTGCCGATTCCTGGCCTAAGCCTTCGCGCCGCGTTAGCGAGTAGTAGTTGCCCTGTACCTGGTAAAGACATGATCAGCCCCCCCACTCGTCCATGGGTGGAAGAAATGCCTCGTCTAGAAGAAAAGCAGGTCGTGTTAGGCAATGATCCAGCGAATATCAGCCATGGTAATGGTGGAGGCGCACCCGGACGGGACCCTGTCGGCACCTTGACAGGCGGAGATTCAAAAATACTCTTGAAGCAAAATTTTCCTGAATTGTTTCTTCCTTTTCCTGCCGGCGCTACCCCTGATGGTTTATCACACCAGGCTTGGGACAGGTTTCCTCCAAAGCAATGGTATGAAATGCATGTAAAACAATTTAACCATGTTTGGCATCAGGACATGCCGGCTGGAAGTGCAGGTCAACCTGCTTGGGGATTTGATGGGCAGTTCCCTGGACCGATGTTACGTACACGCTATGGCGTGTCACATTTCGTTCGTATCCATAATGACCTGCCTGAACAAAATCCAGGTTTTGGAATTAATCAAATCAGTACCCATTTGCACAATGCCCATTCGCCCGCAGAGAGCGATGGCAACCCCCTTTTCACGAACTATTCGGGTCATTACTACGATTATCATTATCCGAACGTCTACGCAGGTGTCAATCAATATGGTGGTATAGGCGATCCTCGGGAAGCGCTCGGAACCATGTTCTATCATGACCACCAGCTCGACTTCACAGCGCAAAATGTCTATGCCGGATTGGCTGGAATGAATTGCATCTATGATGACGTAGACAGCGGTGATCCAGATGAGGAAAAAGGTTTGCGTCTACCGTGTGGTGCCAACTTTGAATTCGATGTAGGTTTAGTGTTCCATGACCGGCAGTTTGATACCCATGGTGTGGATTTCTTCCCCTTAACTTGTTTTGACGGTGCTATCGGCGACAAGATGACAGTAAACGGCAAAATACAACCTTACTTTCCTGTGAAACGCCGCAAGTACCGCTTTAGAATGTGTAACCTCGGTCCTTCACGGCTAAATCAGTGGTTTTTGCATGATGAGAAAACCCGTAAATATCTCCCATTTACGGTGATTGCAAATGACGGCAACCTGTTGCCAGCACCCATCCAGGTGCCAAGCTTGCACCAGGATGTTGCTGAGCGCTTAGATATCATCATCGATTTTTCTAAGTATCAATCTGGACAGGAATTTATTCTGTACAACCGCGCAGAACAGCGTAGCGGTCGTGGAGCCACCGGCAACTTGCTCAGCCCAGGCTTCGCAGTTTTGAAATTCATCGTGACATCAGATATCGTCGCAGACAATAGTGTCATCCCAGCATCACTTCGTGAGTTGCCTGACATCAAACAGCCAGTAGCGAAAAAGCGTGTCTGGAAGTTTGATCGTAGTGGCGGCGAGTGGACCGTCAATGGTCAACCTTACAACCGGGATTACATGAACGCAATTATTCCAGAAGGTACAGCGGAACAATGGACGCTCATCAATGGCGGCGGTTCTTGGACGCACCCAGTTCACTCCCATTTCGAGGAGTGCCGAATACTTAGTTACAACCGTGTAGCACCGCCTCTAATTGCCTCCGGACGTAAGGACATGATTAGCCTAGAACCGAATGCACAAGCGGAAGTCTATATGCGTTTCCGAGACTTCAAGGGGCATTATGTCATGCACTGTCATAACGTGGTGCACGAAGATCACGCCATGATGATTAACTTTAAGGTTGTTTAATTTGTTCTAATGATTCGTAAAAAATTTAGAGGGGACGAATGCCCTCTATTAAATTTAATTAAGTAATTAGATAGGTTTTGATCGATAGTAGCCATGTATAACAATGGGATAATTTCAACCCAGTGCCCACCTTCATCATATCGGGCGCCCAAATACTACTAAATAGACTAAAGCAAAATTAAAAAGTAGTGGTCTATGACTAAAGCTGCAAAAAGTAGCATTAAATACAGAATCGAAAATTTAAACATGCGCTTGGCTAAATCGTCTGAGTATTTTTTATACAGGCCAATCGCATAAGCCATAAAAATTCCATCCAGCACAATGATGGCAGCTAGGTAAATTAGGCCACTCATGCGCATCGCAAAAGGCAGCAAAGTAACTGCACTTAAAATGATGGTATAAAAAAGAATATGCAATAAGGTAAAGGCTTCACCATGTGTCACTGGCAACATCGGCAAACCAGATTTCGCATATTCTTCGCGACGATATAATGCGAGTGCCCAAAAATGTGGCGGCGTCCAGGCAAAAATGATTAACACGAGCACCCAAGCCTGCGCTGGTACATCGCCAGTTACCGCCGCCCAGCCTAGCGCTGGTGGCATTGCCCCAGAAAGTCCGCCAATGACGATATTAAGCGGTGTTGCAGGCTTTAAAAACACTGTATAAATAATTGCGTAGCCAATAAACGTGGCGAAAGTTAGCCACATGGTGAGCGGGTTCACATAAAAATACAAAATCCCAAGACCTACTAGAGCCAGCACCGAGGAAAATAACAAGGTTTGTTTTGATGTCATTTGCCCTGTTGGTAGAGGACGGCCACGGGTGCGAGCCATTTTTGCATCAATTTTTTGCTCAACCAAATGATTGAAAGCAGCTGCTGCGCCAGATGACATGCCGATACCCACGGTTGCTGCGATCAGAATATCCAGTGGAACCATCCCTGGGGTGGCCAAAAACATGCCAATAATAGCGGTAAATACAATCAGCGCAGTAACGCGCGGCTTGGTAAGTGCTAGGCAGTTACCAAAATGAGCAGTAACAGCTTGTGTATTAAATTCGGAAATCGTACTCATAGCGTACCTTAATTTATTTGTTCTGCGCTGTGATTTTTGAGTTTAGCACCACGATTGTTATCAACAGCAATGCGGCGACCATGTTATGCGCCACTGCTAATACCAAGGGCAAATGCAACACAAGATTTGCAATGCCTAAACCCACCTGTACCACTAGCAATAGCAACATTATACTAGCTAATTTGCTTAATTGTGGCTGACGTAACAAGCACAAACCTAGCGTGCCCAAATAAAGAAACGTGATTAAAGCACCAATGCGATGTGTCCATTGAATTGCGACGAATGCGCTTATCTCTAGTGGTTTTCCAGCAGCATCTACACCCAATTCACGCACCCAATGGAAAGCATTAGCAAAATCCATATCTGGCACCCAAGCACCGTGGCATGTTGGAAAATCAGTACAGGCAAGAGCCGCGTAGTTTGTGCTTGTCCAGCCTCCCAGAAAAATTTGTATCAATAAAATTACCAGTGTGCCTCGCACAAGAAAACGCATATTTTTAGAAGTCAGATAATTTTCTGAAATCATGCCCCAATGTCGATGCGTTATCCAAGTTAGAATTGCTAACGTGCTCATGCCGCCCATTAAATGTGCGGTCACAATGGCGGGTTTGAGCAGCAATGTTACCGTCCACATACCGAGCATGCCCTGAAACACCACCAATCCGACCAGCGCAGTTGGTAGCCATGGCGTGACTTTAATTAGATTTCGTTTACGCCATGCTGCCACAAAAATCGCTAAAATAAATATACCGAGCGAAGTAGCTAAATAGCGATGAATCATCTCTTTCCATGCTTTTGAGGCTTCTATCGGTTTATCTGGAAACGAATTTTCAGCATGCATAATTGCTTCACTGCTTTGTGGCACAGTTAAAGTACCATAACAGCCAGGCCAATCTGGGCAACCAAGACCTGCATCAGAAAGTCGCACATATGCGCCTAAAACAACAACGCATAATGTAATTATTGTTGCAATTAAAATCAGTCTTTTAAATATCGTTATTTCACTCATCTTTAACCCGCCCAAGAGTTTTTAAGCAATCGAACAAAATCACCACGCAAGCCTTTTGGTTCAAAGTTCCGAGGATATTGCATCATTAAATTACCAAGCGGATCTACTAGATAGATGTTTTGCGGTTTAGCTAACGTTTCTAATTTGTTGGCGAATTGATTATAGGCGTCGCCATCGCCAGCTATAATAAGTAAATCTGGGTTATTTTTTTGCAAATCAGCAATTGCATCTGCGTTTACCGTACCTAAAAGTAACAAGACTTGCTGTACACGCTTAGTATCTTTATCTAATGAAAGGCGCACGTTACCCAACAAGTGAGTTGTAGCTTGGCATGTCACATCACAATTGGTTCGCTCAACCATAATAATATTCCACTTTTTTTGCCAGTTGATTGGTTTGCCTTGTACGTTTTGCAAGGCAGGAATTGTAAGGCTGACTGGCGGCGTGATAAGCGCACCATAGCTTTTACCGCCAGGACGGACATTTAACAAATGCAAAGTGGCTGCTATTGTAAATGGCAACACAAAAATGACAGCTAGCAGTAATAAAGTTTTTCTGCCACCACCTAGTTTAGGATTATTTAGTTCTGACATTACTCTTAACGCTTTCTTAGCTTTTAACTTTCTTAATATTTAGGACGATATAAATTACTAGCAAGGTTAGCGCAAAGCCAAACCACTGGTAGGCGTATCCCAAGTGCATTGTGACTCGCTCCCCTGGTTTTGGCCAGTTTCTAAGAAAACCACCCGCATTACTCTTCGCGTCAAGCCTAACTACATATGGCTTAACCTCAGCAGAAACAGCTTGAGCGAAAAATTTCATATCCAAATTCTGCCAGACATTTTGCCATTGCCCACTTCTGGAGGTTGTCTCCAAAGTAAAAGCTTTAGCAAGAGGTATGTAAATATCACCCTCTATTTGTTGCAAACCTGCGGGCACAACCGCTACTGGTGGCTTTCTATCAAGCGATCCTGCTATCCAACCTCTATCTACCAACACAAGCTGGTTTGAATTTTCGAGCTTAATCGGTGTTAAAACATGGTAGCCAACTATATTATTGTCTACCTGATTATCCAAAAAAAATTGAAACTTTGGCTCGTAAAAACCAGAAAATTTTACTTTGCGGTAACGCCAACTTTCAATATCCTTTATACCTATTGGCAAACTAACTGGCGCCAATAACATACCCGCCTCTAATCTTGACTGAAGGGCTTGTTTAGCCTCCGCTTTGCTGTATTGCCACAAACCGAGCTTAATGCAAATCGCCATAACCACAATCGCTGACAATGTCATGAAAATGCTTGGCCTAAATGTATACTTCAACGACAAACGCCCCTTAATTATTGCATTCTCAAATTGCAATCCAGCCCAACTAACCTCATAATTAACATTAACTATCTATTGAAGGTTTGCTATGTGGCCACGGTTTATTATTATAGCGATATTGATATTTATCGCTTTCAACTTATTCAATGCACTTTATCATCTAATGAAAGGCGACACGCATGACACTAGCGTAGTCAAATCTCTTACTTGGCGTGTTGGGCTTTCCATCGGGTTATTTTTGTTACTTATGCTAGGTTTTTATACTGGTGTCATCAGTGGTCACGCGGTTTTGCCTTAATTTACCTTTGTCGTATTTTCTTTCGCTGCCGAAGCTTGTGTGCTACTGTAAAAAGCATATGATAGTGTTACCTCTTTAATATCTTTAGGTAAGTCTGGGCTTACATAAAACCTCACTGGCATTTCCTTACTCTCGCCAGCCTTTAGTGTTTGTTGCTTGAAGCAAAAGCATTCAATTTTTTTAAAATACAATGCAGCAACTTCAGGAGTAATACTAGGAACTGCGACACCCATTACCGCTTCATTCCCATCGTTTCTAGCAAAATAGGATGTTAATTTTATCTCGCCAGGATGCACCATAATGCTAGTGTCATTAGAGTGGAAGCTCCAAGTGAGGCCTGGCATCGTATTACCAGTAAACAGGACTTCTACTTCACGGCTATTATCAATCTTTAGTGTCTTGGCTGCCAAAGTCGCGCTTGAATCAGCTCGGCCATTTAAACCAATAGACTTACAGAGGACGCTATATAAGGGCGCAAGGGCAAATCCAAAAAACAAGGCCCCAATCGCCAAAAGTGCCAGCTTCCATGCCAAGCGTTTATTTAAGGTATTTTTACTTACATCTTCTGACATCAGTTTTTTCCTACTCCAGAATAGATTGCCGAAAGATACAATACAATCGCTATCGCACCAATAATCCAACCAACTTTAATATTCTTTCGATGCTGATCTTTATCATTTGGTTCCATTATTTATCTCCAAATTGCAACAGTCTTGATCTAAAAAAACTAACGCCACAAGGCTGCTAAGCCCTGTGGCGCAGTCATGCTATCGTTTAACTTATAACCAGTAAACGAATATAAATAGGAATAACCAAACCACATCAACAAAGTGCCAATACCATGCCACAGCCTCAAACCCAAAATGATCATGCGAATCAAAATGGCCTTTGAGAACACGGAATAAAATCACTGTCAACATAATCGCACCCATTGTAACGTGAAGGCCATGAAAACCCGTAAGCATATAAAATGTAGCGCCATAAATACCTGATTTAATTGTGAATGGTGCTTCTGCATACTCGTGAGCTTGCAAGAACAAGAAAGCCACACCAAGTGCAATTGTTAGAATCAAGCCAAGGATAATTTGTTTACGGTTATTCTTCATCAAACCCCAGTGAGCGTATGTTAGAGTTGCGCCAGAGGTTAGTAACAATAGGGTATTGATTGCTGGAAGACCCCAGGCAGGGATTACTTCAAGCGCCTCTTTTGCTGACGGGCCTGCTGAAGGCCATATTGCTTGAAATCCTGGCCATAACGCTTGTGCGTCAGTCAAACCATGCATATCTGCTAGCCAAGGCAGTGACACGTTGCGGGCGTAAAATAAAGCACCAAAAAACCCAAAGAAGAACATCACTTCAGAGAATATAAACCAGCCCATACCCCAGCGGAAAGATTTATCCACTTGCTTGTTATAAAACTTAGAAACGCTTTCACCAATTACTTCACTAAACCAGCTAAAAAGTA
>JBJXDT010000020.1:0-36609 GCA_046153505.1 Methylophilaceae bacterium
AATGTCCATGCGTCACGCAAACCAACATTGAAACCCTGCCCCGCCACAGGGTGCATGGTTTGTGCAGCATTGCCAATTACGACCACATGCGGCACAGTTGATGATTTTAGGGTGCTTAATTTGAGCGGAAAGCTCATACGTTTTTCCACACACAAAAACTTGCCTACGCGGTCCCCAAAGGTGACATGCAACTGATTTAGAAATGCTGTATCGTCTAAATCCAATAACGCATCCGTTAGTACTTTTTCGCCTGTCCACACCAAAGAAAAATCGCGCTCACCATTGGGTAACAGCGCCATTGGTCCTTGCGGGGTAAAGCGTTCATAGGCAATATTGTTGTGTGGCAACTCGCAACTGACCTTACTGATAAGTGCATTATGTCCATATTCTTTTGTTTCACGCTCAATACCATCGATATCGCTCAAACCGCTTCCGCCATCAGCGATGACCATCATAAGACTAGAAAGTGTATTTAATTCTGAATGTTGCTTAAACGCTACCTGAGCAAAATCCTTATCTAGCTTGACGTGTGAGGCGATTGCATCATACAAAACCTCAACCTTATCTAACTTAGCGTCTAGCGCTTTCGTTAGCGCACCATAAGCCACAACGTAGCCTAGCGCTGGTAAATCATGATCTTTAGCGTTGAGTTTTGATCTCCCAAAACCTCCGCGCTGCGAAATGTGAATGGTATTTATCGCAGTAGCGTAGGCTTCAATTTCATCCCAAACTTCAAGCTTTTCAAGAATCAAGCGAGTGCCGTAAGATAAAGCCAGTGCGCGCTTATCGGCATGTGACGCACCTTTTGAGCGCGCTTCCAATACGGTAGATACGATACCTTCTTGTTGCAATGCTAGCGCCAGCACAGACCCCACAGGCCCGCCGCCAACAATCACAATAGATGCATTGTTCATCTTAGCCATGCATCCAGCTTTCAATATCCGCCACGGTTTTAATGGCGTCTTTGGTAAGCACTTCATTACCCGTTTTGGTAATCAGCAGATCGTCTTCAATGCGGATGCCGATATTCCAAAAGTGTTCTGGCACATTGTCAGCTGGGCGCACATAGCAACCTGGCTCTACTGTGAGTGTATTCCCTGCTTTGAGCAATGCCCAGTTACCTTGCTTGTCTTTATACTCACCCGCATCATGCACATCTAAGCCTAACCAATGGCCTGTGCGGTGCATATAAAATTGACGATAACTGCCATTTTCTAGCACTTCGTCTCTGCTACCTGTGCACAATTTAAAATCGATAAATCCATCCACCAGCACATCCAGCGCGGCTTCGTGCGGCGCGTTCCAATGATTGCCAGGTTTGGCTGCTTCAATCGCAGCTAGCTGCGCACTTAACACCAATTCATACAAATCTTTTTGTGGCGCACTAAATGTACCATTGATGGGGAAAGTGCGCGTAATGTCAGACGCATAACTATCTAACTCGCAACCTGCGTCAATCAACAACAAATCGCCATCATTTAACACGCAATTATTGGCGTTGTAATGCAGCGTGCAAGCATTGGCACCTCCTGCGACAATGCTGGTGTAAGCTGGCGATTGTGCACCATTTCTATAAAACTCGTGCAAAAATTCAGCCTCTATTTCGTACTCCATCTTGCCAGCAACAACCTTTTGCATTGCACGATTATGCGCACCCGCCGCAATTTGGGCACTTTTACGCATCAAGTCTATTTCATATGGCGTTTTAATTAACCGTTGCACGTCAATCAATTGGCGCACATCGACTATGCTTTCAGGTGCAGAAACCCCTGTACGCGCTAAATCTTTTACCTTATTAAGCCAGCCTGTGACTTTCACATCCCATTCACTACTCGCACCTAAGCTATAAAATAATTTGGCTTGGTTACCCATTAATTTGAGCAGCATTTCATCTAACTGGCTGATTGAATACGCTTCATCAAAACCAAATTCTGCTTTTGCCGCTTCAGGCCCGTAACGAAAACCATCCCAAATTTCGCGATCCATATCTTTATCGCGGCAAAATAAAATGCTCTTATTTTCCTTGCCCGCAATTAACGCCAATACCGATTCAGGTTCTTTAAAACCTGTGAGGTAATAAAAGTGACTATCAAAACGGTATGGGTAATGCGAATCGCGATTGCGAATGACTTCTGGCGCGGTAGGAATAATGGCAATACCCTCGCCCATCTTGGAAAGCAAGTCATCGCGGCGGGTTTTAAATTCTAATGTTTCCAAGTTTAATTGCATCATTTGTTGACTGTTAAAATGTTGTCAAGTTCGGCTAATCGCTCTGGTGTACCAATATCGTGCCAAATGCCTTGATAATACTCGGCTGTGGCAGCGTTATTGTCAATTGCTTTACGCAATAAAGGTGCAAGTTTTGCGGGTTGCCCAATCGTAACCTCAGCAAATAAATCCGGATGATACATGCCCACACCAGAGAAGGTCAGCATTTGAGCGCCTTCATTTTTGAGCATTCCATTTTCAATCGCAAAGTCGCCATTTGGGTGTTGCGGCGGGTTATTTACCAGAACTAAATGTGCTCGAGCGTTTTTAACGCCTCTGGAATCCGCTCTGGTATTGGCTTGCAGGGCAGTACTTTTGATATGTTGCGTAAATCTGGCGAAATCGAAGTCCGTAAACGTATCGCCATTCACAACTAAAAACGGCTTTATTTGCTTACCATTTTCAGTCAATAAATGTAGTGCATTAGCAATGCCGCCTGCGGTTTCTAGCGCCACTTTTTCTGGGCTATACTGAATATGCAAACCCCACTCTGACCCATCTTTAAGCGCATCCTCAATTTGTTGCCCCAAATGCGCATGATTGATGACGATTTCTGTAAAGCCCGCTTTGGCCAAACACTCTAAATGCCAAACAATTAAAGGCTTACCACCCACTTTAAGTAATGGCTTGGGGGTGAAGTCCGTCAACGGACGCATGCGTTCGCCACGGCCAGCGGCCAGAATCATGGCTTTCATTCTCTATTCCACATGCTTTTAAACGACATACTTGGGCCTTGGCACTTTACCTTCAAGCGCGTCAAGAAAGCGCAACATCGGCCGAAGCTCTACATAGCGCTCGCAAACTTTTCGCAGATAATGCATCACCAGTGGCATGTCTTTGAGGTAGCCATCTTTACCATCGCGATGGTAAAGCCTTGCAAAAATGCCCAACACTTTAATGTGACGCTGCGCACCCATCCATTCAAAATCGCGATAAAACTCGCTAAAATCTTGCGGCACAGGCAAGCCTGTTTTTTTTGCCGGCTCCCAATAGCGCACTGCAAAATCAATCACTTGCTCTTCATCCCAGTGAATATAGGCATCTTTAAGCAGTGACACCAAATCATATGTAATCGCACCATGTACAGCATCTTGAAAGTCTAAAATGCCAGGTGAATTGTAAGGCGTGACCATCAAATTGCGTGAGTGATAGTCGCGATGCACGGTGACTTGACTTTGGGAGAGGATATTTTTATTCAGTGCTTCAAAGGTTAGTTGCAACCAGCCTTGTTGCTCGCTGTTCATGCTAAAGCCCAAGTGCTTAACCACATACCAATCGGGGAATAGTTGCATTTCACGCATGAGCAGCGCCTCGTCATACATTGGCAAATCGTGCGATTTGCTTGCCAACTGCATTTTAAGCAGCGCGTTTGTTGCATCTAAATACAACATTTGTGCGCTGTCGTTATTTAAATGCTGCAAATAAGTATCATCGCCCAAATCGCTAAGCAATAAAAAGCCTTTAGTTAAATCTTGCGCAACCACCACAGGTACGTTCAAACCTGCATCCAACAAGAACTTAGCCACTTTAACAAACGGCGTACAATCTTCTTGGGGTGGTGGCGCGTCCATCGCAATGAGCGTTTTATCGCCTAAATGCACCCTAAAATAGCGCCTAAAGCTTGCATCTGCCGAGGCAGTAGTTAATGAAAATGTTTTTCCAACTAAAATCTCGCTCAACCACTTTTCTAATTGTATTTTTCTTTGCACACGACGCCTTTTAAAAATTCCTTGACGGCCTTAAATGTAACCAAAACTAAGCTAAAAAGCCATATTTTGATTGATTTAAAACCACTTTTATGCGATTTTATCATTCGGAGATAAAACACACTATGAATGTCGCTTTTCGTTAAAAATCATCTAAAAAATCATTTGAGCCTCGCTAATCATCATATCGAAATTGCAAATAAATATTTTGCGCCAATTTTCGCAGGCATTGTCATGCTTTGTGCAGCTTTGGCCTGTACCGCAGAAACAATGACTTTGGAACTCTCGCAAGTGCCAGAAACGATTCAGCCCGATACCCAAGAAGGTGCGATTGAAATTGAAGGCGATAAGCTAGACTTATACCTAGACCGTAAAATGCGTGCCATCGGCAATGCAACCGTCCGGAAGGGCGATCAAGTCATTTCTGGCGATGAAATTAGTTATGACGTGCAAAACGATGAGCTAAAAGTAGATGGCAATGCTCGTATTAACTTGGGCGAGAGCGAAATTACTGGCCCTGCGCTTAAAATGCGCCTTAGCGAAAGCATTGGTGAAATGAAAGACGCCAGCATTTCTTTGAATCGACAAGTCGATAACAATGGACCACAACCACACAATAACCCAAGCGTCTATACGCAATCAAAGCTGCTCAACGCCCAAACCAGCCTGACAGACAATCCAAAGCTTTATGAGGATAACTATCGCGAGCCCGCTGCACCCATTGGACAGGCAACCATTGAATCAAAGTTTGACTCTTCCCGAGGAGATGCAAAAGTTGTGCTATTTGAAGGACAAGACAAAAAGCGCCTAAAAGATGCGCGCTACACAACTTGCGAACCAGGTGTAGACGATTGGTACATCAAAGCCAAAGAGATTCAACTAGATGACTACACTCAGTCTGGAACGGCCAAAAATGCGACTGTAGAGTTTAAAGGAGTGCCTCTGCTTTACACACCTTGGATGAAATTTTCCTTCAACAATGAACGTAAATCTGGTTTGCTGTCCCCAACTATCGGCTCAACAACGCGAAGTGGTTTTGAGGCCACTATCCCCTATTACATCAATATCGCGCCAGATATGGATGCCACTGTTGCTACTCGGTATCTAAGCCGTCGCGGCTTACAACTTCAAGGCGAGTTTCGATACTTGGGTGAAAATTACTCAGGTATTGATAGTCTCGAATATTTAGATAATGACAGTCAAAAAGACACTCGGCGCTACTACGCTAACCTGAGTCATAGTCATGACTTTGGCAGCGGTTGGTCAGCTGGATTCAATTTAGAAAAAGTCTCGGACGATGAATTTTTTGCCGATATGTCGACTCGCATTATCAATACCAGCCGTGTGAATTTGCCACAAGAAGGGCGCTTGGATTATGTGGGGGATGTTTGGCGCTTTAATGCGTTGGTGCAAAAATACCAAACTTTAGACAAACTTTCTTTTCCTTATCAACGCTTGCCGCAGCTCACGCTTACTGCGAACAAGGATTGGGATTACCTTACAACAGATTTATACAGCGAATACGCCTATTTTGACCGCAATGAGCGTGCTCCAATTGCTGCCACTGGTAGCCGCCTTACCTTATACCCAAGCGTCAGCGTACCATTTACACAGCCATACGGTTTTATCACACCTAAATTTGGCGTGCATAGCACTTTCTACAGTCTTAAAGACAATAACTTTAGTGTAAATGGCTTAAATGTTAGCAACAATACTGATTCACGCACTTTACCAATTTTTAGCCTAGACAGTGGCCTCTATTTTGAACGCGACTTTGGTATTGTAAAAAACAACTACACACAAACCATAGAGCCACGTTTGTTTTACGTCTACATTCCCAATAAGGATCAAAATCAGCTACCCGTGTTTGATTCGGCTCTCTCTGACTTAAATCTGACTACTTTATTTAGCGAAAACCAATTTACTGGCAATGATAGAATCAACAATGCAAACCAGCTAAGCTTAGCACTTACCACACGCATGATTGACCGAGACACAGGCATTGAACGTTTCACTGCTACCGTAGGTCAACGTTATTACTTCGAAAAGCAAAAGGTAGGCTTGCCAGGCACCATTCTTTCCAATAGCAACAGCTCGGACATTATTGCCGCTGTAACAGCAAGGCTGTCTAACCAATGGAATGTGGATGGATTTTGGCAATACAACACGGACGGAGCGGGTTTGGTAAGAGGCAATACTTTAGTGAGATACAATCCTGAACCAGGCAAACTAATGAACTTTGGTTATCGTTATACGCAGGACTTTCTTGAGCAAATCAACCTCTCTGGGCAATGGCCACTTAGCCGCGGTTGGTATGGTGTTGGGCGCTATAACTACTCAATTCGCGAGCATAAACCTATTGAGTCCTTGGCTGGTGTAGAATATGACGCTGGCTGTTGGCAAATGCGCGGTGTTATTCAGCGCGTCGAAACTGCAACCGCAAAGGCAAACTATGGTCTATTTTTTCAACTCGAATTGGGTGGCTTAGCCTCCATTGGCGCGAATCCATTAAACTTATTGCGTCGAGACATTCCAGGCTATTTAAGCACATCCGAAATCCCAAATATTTACAGACAGCAGAACTACAACCGATGAAACTCACTATTAAATTAACATATTTTTTCAAGCTTCTTGTTATAGCAAGTTTTTTTACTTCATTTTTTGCTTACAGCGCGCCGAGTAATAGTGGCGTGATCAAAATGGATCGCATTATAGCTATCGTGGACCAAAGCGTTATTACAGAACAAGAGCTTGCTGACAAAATCACCACGGTTACCGCACAACTGGAAAAGCAGGGCACCGAACTGCCGCCACAAGGTGTGTTAGAAAAACAAATTTTAGAGCGCCTGATTGCAGACAGCTTACAGTTACAGATGGCTGAGCAAACTGGCATTAAAATCGACGATACGCAGTTGGATAAGGCGATTTCGCGTATTGCAGAGCAAAATAAAATGGAAATTGATACTTTTAAAGATGCTTTGCAAAAAGATGGTATAAGTTATCGCAAGTTCCGCGAAGACATACGCACAGAAATTACCATTGCAAGGTTAAAAGAGCGTGAAATTAACAACCGTGTGGTTGTGAGCGACGGGGAAGTGGACAATTTTTTAACGACGCAAGCAACGCGCAAAGATGATCAAGATGAGTTGGAAATCTCACATATTCTAATCCGCACGCCCGAAGACGCAACGCCTGAAGACGTACAAAAAGCAAAGTCTAAATTGGATGAAGCATTAAAGCAGCTCAATAATGGCGCAAGTTTCGAGAAAGTTTCCGCAGCTTTTTCGGATACCCCAAACGCGCTTGAAGGCGGTAGTTTAGGCTGGAAAACTAGCAGTCAAATACCATCGCTATTCTTGGAAACACTGCAGTCCATGCAAGTTGGTGAAGTTTCAAAACCACTGCGCAGCCCAAATGGCTTTCATATTCTAAAGCTGACTAATCGGCGTGGCGGCAGTTCTCCGCTAGTGATTGACCAAACGCATGCGCGTCACATTCTAATTAAGTTATCAGAAGTGGTGTCAGAAAAAGAAGCGAAGCAAAAAATGGAGGGTATTAAAGAGCGCTTGGATAACGGCACTAAGTTTGAAGACATGGCGCGTCAATATTCTGAAGATGGCTCTGCCAACAGTGGTGGTGATTTAGGCTGGGTAAATCCTGGCGATACCGTGCCACAATTTGAACAAGCCATGAATAGTCTTGCCATTGGCGAAATCAGCGCACCCGTACTTTCTCCATTCGGCTGGCACATTATTCAAGTGCTAGAGCGTCGCAAACAAGACATGACAAAAGAGGCAGCGCGCCTTAAAGCAAGACAAGAAATTCGTGCGCGCAAAGCCGATGAAGCCTACCAAGACTGGATTCGCGAGCTTCGTGACCGCGCATTTGTTGAATTGCACTTAGAAGATAAATTTTAGGCAGATAAGTTCTAACTTATCGCTATTTGCAGTAAATTTATAGCATGAAGCAACAACTCCCACGCATAGCCATCACCTCTGGTGAACCTGCAGGCATTGGTCCAGATTTGTGTTTATTGTTGGCGCAACTCAAAATCAAGGCTCAAATTACCATTATTGCTGATGCGGAAATGCTGGTTGAACGCGCGAAGTTGCTTAAACTCAACATCAATTTGCCTCCCTACGAATCGTCATCAAACGTGTTTAGTGTATTACACATTCCCGCTAAAACACCTACCTTAGCAGGTAAGCTGGATGCGGCCAATAGCCAATATGTGCTTAACACGCTTACCTGCGCGATGGATGGCTGTTTAAGTGGTGCATTCGACGCTATGGTCACCGCGCCAGTACATAAGGGCATTATCAACTATGCCGCAATTGATTTTACAGGGCACACTGAGTTTCTTGCAGAATACACTAACACATCACAAGTGGTAATGATGCTTGTCGGTGGCGGCATGCGTGTTGCGCTTGCCACCACACACTTGCCCTTATCTAAAGTGCCAGCGGCAATTAACCAAAGCAATTTAGAAAAAACAATTCGCATTCTACATGCAGATTTGATAAGCAAGTTTGGTCTTGAAAGTCCGCGAATATTGGTCGCTGGCCTTAATCCGCACGCAGGTGAAAATGGCTACTTGGGTGATGAAGAAATACGTATTATTAACCCAGTATTGGATAAATTACGAATTGAAGGCATGCAACTAACTGGTGCGTTGCCAGCGGACACACTTTTCACCAAAAAATATCTAGATCATGCAGATGCGGTGCTTGCAATGTATCACGACCAAGGTTTGCCTGTGCTTAAACACGCTAGTTTTGGCAATGGCGTCAATATTACGCTGGGCTTGCCTATCATCCGCACTTCCGTTGACCATGGCACAGCGCTAGATTTAGCCGGCACAGGTAATATCGAAATTGGCAGTATGTTAGCGGCGATTGACTTGGCGATTGACCTTGTCAACAACAAATGAAGCACGTTGCCAAGAAAAGATTTGGGCAAAACTTCCTTACAGATCAAGGTACTATTGCTAGCATTGTCGATGCAATCAATCCAAAGCCTGATCAAACTCTGGTGGAAATTGGCCCAGGCTTAGGTGCACTTACCAAGCCGCTTCTCAGTAAAATATCTCCTTTAAATGTGATTGAAATCGATCGTGACATTGTGAGCTGGATGCAGACCGAGTTCAGCAAGCCAGCCTATGCAAATAGTGAAATTATCATTCACAATGTGGATGCGCTGAAATTTAATTTTGCTAGTTTAGGCAACAAAATACGAGTAACTGGAAACTTACCCTACAACATTTCTACGCCAATTTTATTTCACTTGCTAGACAACTTATCAAGCATTGTCGATATGCATTTTATGCTACAAAAAGAAGTCGTCGAACGCATGGTCGCGCAACCATCAACGCCCGCCTACGGCCGACTTAGTGTGATGTTGCAATATTTTTTGCAGATGGAATATTTATTTACTGTGCCTCCAGAAGCATTTAATCCTGCTCCAAAAGTGGAATCTGCCTTTGTGCGTTGCACACCGCATACCACTTTGCCCTTCGTGGCAAAAGTTCCTGCGCTATTCGCTAAAGTCGTACTTCAAGCTTTTTCGCAACGCCGCAAAACACTGCGCAACACACTAAAAGGTTTACTGGATGACAATGACTTTAATATGCTCGAACTCGATTCACAATTACGCGCAGAAAATTTGAGCGTTGCACAATTTGTGGCAATCGCAAATCATTTGGGCTGATATAATTTTAGATTCAAACAAAAACGTTTTTTTAAGGGAAGATTATGCGTATTATTTTATTAGGTGCACCTGGCGCGGGCAAAGGCACACAGGCCACTTTCATCAAAGAACATTTCAACATTCCTCAAATCTCTACTGGTGACATGCTTCGCGCTGCAGTTAAAGCTGGCACGCCACTTGGCTTAGAAGCCAAAGGTCATATGGATAGCGGCGGCTTAGTGCCAGATAGCGTCATTATTGGCTTGGTAAGTGAGCGCATTAAAGAGTCTGACTGCGCTAACGGATTTTTGTTTGATGGCTTTCCACGTACCATTCCACAAGCAGATGCGATGAAAGATGCGGGCGTGATGATTGATTACGTTGTAGAGATTGATGTACCAGATAGCGCAATTGTTGAGCGCATGAGCGGCCGCCGCAATCATCCTGCTAGTGGACGTACCTATCATGTAAAATTCAATCCACCTAAAGTAGCTGGCAAAGACGACATGACTGGTGAGGATTTGATTCAGCGTGATGATGACAAAGAAGAAACTGTAAAAAAACGACTAGAGGTTTACCACAGCCAAACCAAACCGCTTGTAGATTACTACTCAAGCTGGGCAACTAGAGGTAAAGCAGGCGCGCCAAAACACCTAAAAGTAAACGGTTTAGGCGATATGAGCGCAATTCGCGACAACATTTTAGCGGCGTTAAAATAACTTCATTGTGCAGTTCAAGAAAAATCATTTTTTAATCCTGCTGTTATGGGTGTTTTTAGTTGCGCTGGGCCTCACTAGCCGCTCGTACTTTCCAATTGATGAAACGCGCTATGCCACTGTAGCTTGGAATATGTGGCTTAGCGACGACCATCTAGTGCCTTACCTTAACGGCATTGCCTATAGCCACAAACCGCCGCTCCTTTTTTGGCTGATGAATCTTGGCTGGAAAATATTTGGCGTTAATGATTGGTGGCCGCGTCTAATACCATCAATCTTCGCACTTGCAAGTGTACTCATCACGCGCAAAATTGCCTCGCTATTGTGGCCTCATGAGCACGACATAAAAGATAAAGCTTCGTTAATTCTGATTAGCTGTGGACTTTGGGTGGTTTATTCAACCGCACTTATGTTCGATATGATGATTGCATTTTTTACCACACTTGGCATTTGGGGTTTGTTGCTCGCACTCAAAACACAAAACAAAAATGGCTGGTTAATACTCGCAATAGCGATTGGTGGAGGCCTTTTAGCAAAAGGTCCGACGATATTATTGCAACTATTACCAGTCGCTCTGCTTGCGCCCTATTGGAGCAAACAATTAAGCCACAAATTTAACGTAAACAATTGGTATTTGCCGATTCTTTATGCGGTACTCGGTGGCATTATTATCGCTTTATTTTGGGCGATACCCGCCGCAATTCATGGTGGCGCACAGTATCGGCATGACATTTTTTGGGGACAGACAGCCGACCGTATGGTCAACTCCTTCGCACACAAGCGCCCGGTATGGTGGTATCTCGCCGCCTCACCTTTATTACTTTTTCCTTGGTTATTTTTGGGTACTTTTTGGCGCAGCCTGATAAATAATAAAGCGATTTATAGCGACTTCGGCTTTCGCTTTTGCCTCGCTTGGCTCGTTCCGGTATTTATCGCCTTTTCATTGATTAGCGGTAAACAAGTGCATTATGTACTTCCCGTTTTTCCTGCTGCCGCGCTCATCATTGCGCGATTCATTTCACTCAACAAAACAATTTCAAAGCTTGATATATTACCGATTTGCATTGCTTTTCTCGCGCTGGGTGGCATCTTGTTGTATCTACCACATTACGCCCAATCACATGGCGTGTCCGTCACAAACTGGTCGCACCTTTCGCCATTTCCCGGTCTTTTTGCGATTTTTCTAGGATTTTTTATTTATTTTTATCCAAAAAAATCGATTTTAAACACAGTTTTAGTAGTAGCAGTATCTACAATTACGCTCGTCGCAATTTCAATGTTTGGTTTGTTGCGCTCGGCGGGCGAAGCCTACGATGTTCGGCCGATAAGCTATCAGATCAAAGCGCTTGAGACCAACGAGGTCCCGGTGGCGGTAATTGGCAAGTATGCGGGCACTTATGATTTTGTTGGCCGATTAAATCAACCTCCAGAAAATATTGAAGCTAGCGATGTCACATCTTGGTTTGAGGCGCACGCCAATGGGCGTGTAGTCGCATTCTTCAACCAAAAAAACAAACCTAAAGAAACTGAATTTATCCAGCAATATAAAGGTCAGTTTATTGCCATTCTCACCCGCCCGCAGTGGCTAGATCTACATGGCGCAATTCCGCAAAACACTGATGCGCCGTAGGCTTTCGCTTCAAGTATAATGGCGGTTTGAATTTAATCACGCCAAAAGCCATGCAATCGCAATATCCATTTAAAGAAATCGAACAAAACGCCCAAGCAAATTGGGATAAGAACCAGAGCTTTGCCGCTAAGCAAGATAGTAGCAAGCCCAAATACTACTGCTTATCGATGTTCCCTTACCCAAGCGGCAAGCTACACATGGGGCATGTTCGCAACTACACCATTGGTGATGTACTCAGCCGTTATCACCATATGAAAGGCTTTAACGTGCTGCAACCCATGGGTTGGGATGCGTTTGGCCTACCAGCGGAAAATGCGGCGATACAAAACAACGTACCGCCCGCCCAATGGACGTTCGACAACATTGCTTACATGCGAAAGCAGTTAAAATCACTTGGCTTTGCCATTGACTGGTCACGCGAGTTGGCGACCTGCCAACCCGAATATTACAAATGGAACCAATGGCTATTTTTACGCATGCTGGAAAAAGGCATTGCCTACAAAAAAACCCAAGTAGTGAATTGGGATCCAGTCGATCAAACCGTACTTGCCAATGAGCAAGTAATTGATGGCCGCGGCTGGCGTACTGGCGCACTGGTGGAAAAGCGTGAAATTCCAGGCTATTACTTCAACATTACAGGCTATGCGCAACAACTGTTAGATGACTTGGATAAACTACCAGGCTGGCCAGAGCGCGTTAAAACCATGCAAGCCAACTGGATTGGCAAGAGCGTAGGCGTGCGCTTTGCGTTTACGCATGAGATTAAAAACACTGATGGCAAACTGATTGATGATGGCAAATTATGGGTATTCACCACCCGTGCCGACACCGTTATGGGCGTCACTTTCTGTGCAGTGGCTGCAGAACACCCTTTGGCTACTTTAGCCGCACAAAACAAACCTGCCTTACAAGCGTTTATCGATAAATGCAAACAGGGTTCTGTGATGGAAGCCGATATGGCAACCATGGAAAAAGAAGGCATGGACACAGGCTTATTTGTGACGCATCCACTCACTGGCGAGCAAGTACCAGTATGGGTAGGCAACTATGTGCTGATGACCTATGGCGAAGGTGCGGTGATGGCAGTACCAGCGCACGATGAGCGCGATTTTGGGTTTGCGAAAAAGTACAACTTGCCGATTAAAGAAGTGATTGATGTTCCTTTTGACATTCGGGATGGGAAAAGCTATTCAACTGAAAAATGGTATGACTGGTATGCCGAGAAGCATGAGGGTGTATGTACCAACTCAAGTAAATACGATGGCTTAAAATACGAAGACGCCATTGACGCTATCGCTGCCGACCTAAAAGCCAAAAACTTAGGCGACAAACAAATCAACTGGCGTTTACGCGATTGGGGTGTTTCACGTCAGCGTTATTGGGGTTGCCCAATTCCGATTATCCACTGCGACAGCTGTGGCGACGTTGCCGTGCCATACGACCAGTTACCAGTGAAATTGCCAGAAGATTGCGTGCCGGATGGTTCTGGCAATCCATTGAATAAATTAGACAGTTTTGTGAATTGCGCTTGCCCTAAATGCGGTAAACCCGCCAAACGCGAAACTGACACTATGGATACCTTTGTCGATTCCAGTTGGTATTACGCCCGCTACGCGAGCGGATTTAGCGCAGACAACATGGTCGATGCGCAAACCAACTATTGGATGCCTGTTGACCAATATATTGGCGGCATTGAGCACGCGATTTTGCATCTGCTTTACTCACGTTTTTGGAGCAAAGTCATGCGTGACTTAGGTTTAGTTGATTACGATGAACCATTCGCTAACTTGCTAACGCAAGGCATGGTGCTCAATCATATTTTCTCTCGCCGCTCCGACAAAGGTGGTATTGAGTATTTTGCACCAGAAGAAGTGGAGTTGGTACATGACGAAGGTGGCAAACTAATAGGTACCAAAGCGCACAAAGATGGCTTGCCTGTTGACTTTCAAGGCATGGGTACTATGTCCAAATCCAAGCGTAACGGTGTTGACCCGCAATCACTGATTGAGCAATACGGCGCAGATACCGCGCGCTTCTTCATGATGTTTGCTGCACCACCTGAGCAAACACTGGAATGGTCTGATAGCGGCGTGGAAGGCTCACATCGTTTCTTGCGTCGTGTGTGGACTTATGGCTACGCACTTTCAACAGAAAGAAAAGCAGAGCTGCCGAGCAAGTTTGGCAGCAACTTGGCGGCTGCCCGTCGTGAAATTCACATAACACTTAAGCAAGCCATCTATGATTTGTCTAAACAGCAATTCAATACTGTGTCTTCAGGTGCCATGAAAATGTTAAATGCACTGGAAAAAGTACAAAAAGAGGCAGCACAAGATTGGCAAGCCGTCGCGCAAGAAGGTTTTTCTATTTTGCTGCGCATCTTGTCTCCTATTGCGCCACACATTGCTCAAACGCTCTGGAAAGAGCTTGGATATGGCAATGACATTCTTGAAGCGTCATGGCCAGAACCTGAAGACTCTGCATTGGTGCAGGACGAGATTGAGCTGATGATTCAAGTGAATGGCAAATTACGTGGCAGTATTACTGTATCTGCATCGACATCAAAAGAAGAGATTGAAAAATTGTCAGTTGCAAACACTAGCGTGCAAAAATACTTAACGGATGGTGTAAACGTGCGTAAAATCATCGTTGTACCCAATAAATTAGTCAACATTGTGATTGGATAAACTTTGAAAATCGCGCTTCGTTTATGGTTTGTTTTATTGATGTCTGCAAGCTTAATCGCTTGCGGTTTTCATATGCGCGGTGCGGCCGACGTGCCTTTCAACTCGATTTACATTCAAGGCAGTACGATTGTCATTTCTAAAGCGCTCAAGAAAAATCTAACGCTGAATAGCGTTAAAGTTTTAGATAGCGCTGATAGTGCTGAACTGCTACTGGAAATTGTTGGCGAAGAGAGCGAAAAACGCATTTTGTCTTTGGCTGGTACTGGTAAGGTGAACGAGTTTGAGCTGTACTATCGCGTGCATTATCGAACCAAACTTGCGGCTGAAGCGCTATGGAGTCAAGTGCAAACCGTTGAGGCAAGACGCGACTACTCTTATGACGACACACAATTATTAGCTAAGCAAGGCGAGGAAAAACGTCTTAATGAGGACATGCAAAGTAGCGTGGTGAACAGCTTGGTGCGCAGACTTTCAGCACTCAAGAAATAATGCGATTAGAGCAACCTCAGCTTAAGACACATCTAGAAAAGCAGCTGGCGCCTTTATATGTTTTAGTGGGTGATGAGCCACTTGCGCAAAGCGAATGCTTAGATGACATTCGTCTAGCCGCCCGCAAAAACGGCGCGGATGAACGTAGTAGCTTTATAATTGAACGCAACTTTAATTGGCAGCAAATTCAGCAATTTGGTCAAGCAATGTCGCTATTTTCTAGCTTACGTATTTTAGAAATTCATATCCCAAATGGCAAGCCAGGCGTAGAGGGCGGCAAAGTATTGAGCGAGATGGCGCAAAATATAGTGCCAGACGCAACGACAATTATTGTATTGCCTTCACTAGAGCGCGATGCGAAAAATAGCGCATGGTTTAACGCATTGCAAAGTACGGCGGTGATGATTGAGCTCAATGGAATTGCGCCAGCCGCACTACCGCAATGGATATCCAAGCGACTTGCCGCACAAAGCCAAAGTGCGGATGCCGCAACACTTGCGTTTATGGCACATCAAGTTGAAGGTAACTTGTTGGCCGCGCACCAAGAAATTCAAAAACTTGGGTTGCTGTACCCAATGGGTGAGTTAAATGGAGAAGACGTGACCTCTGCGGTGATGAATGTATCGCGCTATGATGCGTTTCAGCTGGGAGAGGCTGTATTAATTGGCGATGCTGAGCGTACCTCACGCATATTGCAAGGCTTGAAAGATGAGGGTGAGCAAGCGGTTGCTGTGATGAATCCATTGATTTGGGTGTTGCGGCCCTTGGTGAGACTCAAGCATGCGGAAACGCGCGGGGAAAATCTCAATAACGCCATGACAAGCGCGCGCATTTTTGGCGACAGACAAACGCTGACAAAAAAGGCATTGTCTCGTTTAAGTGTGCGGCAACTTGAAGCCGCCTTACAAAAACTCTGTGATATTGATAGAATCGCCAAAGGTGTGATGTTGGGCGATGCTTGGCTTGAACTATCGCGACTTTGTTTCGGTCTAGCCAAGGTGCGTAGCCGCTAACCAATTAAGAAAATATATGGAAAACATTAAACAATACATGCATGGGCTAGGAACAAGCGCCAGAGCCGCTTCTAGGCTGATGGCAAGCGCTGACTCCCATGCAAAAAATCAGGCACTGATACACATTGCCAACGCAATTTTGCGTGAGAAATCCACGCTACTTGCTGCCAATAAGCTAGATTTAGATGCTGCAAAAGCCAATGGCTTGGAAAGTGCAATGCTGGACAGGCTTACAATTTCAGAGAAATCTATTAATAGCATGTCTGAAGGTTTGCTCCAAATCGCTACGCTGGCTGACCCAATTGGCCAAATGAACAACTTTAAAACCATGCCTAGCGGTATTCAAGTCGGTCAAATGCGTGTTCCTTTGGGCGTCATCGGCATTATCTACGAGGCGCGGCCAAACGTAACAGCTGATGCCGCTGGTTTGTGCATCAAATCTGGAAATGCAGCGATTCTTCGTGGCGGGTCTGAGGCGATTCATTGCAATCAAGCTTTAGCCAGATTAGTACATGAAGGTTTAGATAAAGCTGGATTACCAAAATCTGCAGTACAAGTGGTCGAAACAACTGACCGTGCCGCTGTAGGCGAACTCATTACCATGAAGCAATTTGTGGATGTCATCGTACCTCGTGGTGGCAAAAGCTTAATTGAGCGCATTTCCAACGACGCGCGCATCCCTGTCATCAAACATTTAGATGGCAATTGCCATGTGTATGTAGATGATGATGCAGATTTCGACAAGGCCTTACGCATTGTAGAGAATGCCAAAACTCACCGTTTGGGTGTTTGCAATGCTGCAGAGTCACTTTTAATTGCGCGCGATGTTGCCAATGAAATGTTGCCAAAGATCGCGGCCATGCTGATTGCTAAAGGGGTGGAAATTCGCGGCTGTGCAGAAACCTGCGCACTTGTAAAAGAGGCAAAGCCAGCTACTGATGAAGATTATTACACCGAGTATTTAGATGCGATAATCTCCTGCAAAGTGGTCGGCGGCGTGGATGAAGCGATTGCGCACATCAACCAGCATTCAAGCCAGCACACGGAAGCGATTGTCACTGAAAACTACACCAAAGCACGCAAATTCTTGCGCGAAGTCGACTCCAGTAGCGTCATGGTTAACGCCTCAACCCGCTTTGCAGATGGCTTTGAATATGGCTTAGGCGCGGAAATCGGCATTTCTACCGACAAGCTGCACGCACGTGGACCTGTGGGTTTGGAAGGCCTGACTTCACTCAAATATATTGTTCTGGGTGATGGGCACGTTCGCGCCTAACATCCTAAATTAATGCGCGTCACAGGGCTATTAGGCGGGACGTTTAATCCGATTCACTTTGGTCATTTGCGCATGGCGCAAGAGTTGGCAAATAGCTTGCAGCTTGATGAGGTACGCTTTATTCCCAGCGCCAACCCACCACACAAATCCACGCCAGAAGTAAGTGCTAAGCATCGCGCTGAGATGGTGAAAGTCGCGATTGCCGATAACCCATTATTCAAGCTAGATGAGCGCGAAATGCAGCGCGAAGGCGCTTCTTACACCATTGACACGCTAATCTCTTTGCGCGAAGAACTAGGCTCAAAAACTGCAATTTGTTTGTTCATGGGTAGCGATGCTTTTATTCATCTAAATACTTGGCATCGCTGGCAAGAACTATTGGATTACTGCCATATTGTGTTGGTACAACGCCCAAATTTATCGGCAGAACACCCAAAATTGCCAGAAGCCTTAGAGACTTTACTTCACGAGCATTACACTGAAAATACCATTGACTTAGCCACCAAAAGCGCGGGTCTTGTACATATGCAAAAAATCACCGCGCTGGATATTTCATCCACAAAAATCCGCACCATGTTGCAAAATAGGGAGTCGCCGCGTTACTTAATGCCTGAAAATATCCTTACGTTCATTCAGCAACATCAGCTTTATTCCACTATTTGATTTTTCGTCTGCCCAAGCCCAAGTGCAAGCATTGGCGCGGTTTGTAGCCGTTCTATCAGTGTAGCAATATTTTCATTAGCAACAAGCATTTTGGTATCTAGGCAATTTGCCACCCAACCATGCAAAGTTAAATTGCGCACTTTTATTGCTTCGGCTGTAAGCAAAGTATGGTTGATGCAACCCAGCTTTACACCCACCACAAGAATAATGGGAATGTCTAAAGCAAGCGCTAAATCAGCCAAAGTTTCTTTGTCATTCAGCGGCACCAAAAAACCGCCAGCACCCTCAACAATTACCACATCTGCCAATTTACATAATGCGCGATAAGCTTTGAAAATGACTTCAATTTGTATGTTAACGTCTGCTTTTCCTGCAGCAATATGTGGGGCAATAGCTTCATCAAAACAATAGGGATTTACCAATTCGATTGGCGCGGAGACATTGCTCGCGGCGATGAGTTTTTGTACATCGTCGTGCACCCAAGCACCATGCACAAACTCACGACCAGCCGCGACTGGCTTCATTCCCACCACTTTTAACCCTTGTGCAGCAAATTGGCGTATCAACTCGCAGGCCACGTAAGTTTTGCCTACGCCTGTGTCCGTACCTGTGATAAAAAAAGCTTGGTTCATTTGCGTTTTACAAATTCTATGGGCGCAAAGTCGTGCCCAGAACCCCCCGTAGTTATTGGCTTCCATGCATGCCCATATATCACTTCGAATGTTGCAGGAAGTTTTCCATTGACTCTAAATTGCTCGTATTGCGTACTTAAATGACTCAAAAAACCTTTCCCAGTCAAGCCGCGCCCACGGCCTGCGGTGGCGTTATGTGCGCCGATGGCTTTTAAATCTAGCATCACATTTTTAACATTGTCATAAGTAAGCGTGTAGTGCTCCACATCCAGCACAGGCGCGCTAAAACCGGCACGCGTGAGGGCGTCACCTATGTCGTGCATATCAATAAAGCGGCTCACATGGGTGTTGCCATTACTTGTTGCAGCGCGAAGTTCTTTGAGCGTATCAGGGCCAAAGGTACTAAAGATATAGAGTCCGTTGGGCTGCAAAACGCGCATGGCCTCTGCAAAACTTTTATCCAAATCATTGCACCACTGCAAAGCAAGATTAGACCAAACCAAATTCATGCGCGCTTCCGCTATGGGCAAATTTTCAATATCCGCACAAACAAGCGCTTTTTTACCAAAGATTTTGTGCAAAATGGGTCTTTTCGCTTCAGTTTTTTGTAGCATACCAAATGCTAAATCGAGCGAAATAACTTGAGATTTTTTAAAGCGTTTTTGTAGTGAAAAACTTCCATGGCCTGTGCCACAACCCGCATCCAGTATAGCTTGTGGGGCAATTTTAATTAAATCTAAACGACTTAACATTTCCTCACGCACTTGTTTTTGCAATACCGCCGCAGCGTCGTAAGTATTCGCTGCACGATTAAAGGAAGCGCGCACACGCGCTTTATCGATTAAATAAGCATCCATTT
This sequence comes from Methylophilaceae bacterium, assembly GCA_046153505.1. Taxonomy (GTDB): domain Bacteria; phylum Pseudomonadota; class Gammaproteobacteria; order Burkholderiales; family Methylophilaceae; genus JBJXDT01. The sequence goes on from JBJXDT010000020.1 coordinate 19,622, forward strand.
ATGCGTGTGGCTCTAAAAACTGATTGAGCGCTTCAATAAATTGGTCACTATGCGATAAAAATGGGGCATGTGCGGCACCCGACAAGACGCGCAAAAAGCCGACAGGCAGCTGTTGCATCATCCAATGTGCGGCTTGCACTGGCGCAAGTGTGTCGCGATCGCCATGAATCAAAAGCGTTGATCTGCGAATGTTAGCGACATCATTGCGCAAATCAGATTCCAACATAATGTGCAATGCGCGTTGCAATGTAGTTTGTGTTGGCGTTGGTTTCAACTCAAAACTTTTACGCAACTCGCGAATGGTGGCGCGCGCGTCACTTGCTTTCATGCACATTAATGTCAAAAAATGCAACATTGTGTTTTTATAGTCATGGTTCACATCATCAGCAAATTTTCGCCAATATTCAGCATCAATGGCCGTTTGCCAATCAGGTTTACGCACAAAACAAGGGGTTGAGCCAACAAGCACCAAGCGGCGCACACGGTCAGGCTGATTGACTGCGATATTTTGTGCTACTAAGCCCCCAAAAGACCAGCCCAGCACATCACATACGCCAGGAATCACTTCTGCTACTTCATCTGCCAAATTATAAAGGTGATAAGGCTCAATCGGACGGCTGCTTCCCATGCCGGGCAAATCGACCAGATACAACATATAATCTTTTGAAAGTCGCTTAACAAGCGGCTGCCACACACCGCTGTGCATGCCCCAACCGTGCAACATTACAAGCGGTTTGCCTTGGCCGATAATTTCTACATGACAGGTCATTCCAGTTCGTTCTCCGCTTGATTAATCGCTTTTGCTAATTGTAGAACATCTGCTTCAGAATGCGCGGCAGAAAGTGAAATTCTTAATCGCGCCGTATTCACAGGCACGGTGGGTGGCCGGATAGCGGGTACTAAAATATTTTGTTTTTGTAAGTGCTCACTTAGGGCAATCACCCCATGGTTGCTACCCACTAGCAAAGGTTGCACAGCGGTTTCAGATGGCATTAATTTCCATTTCTTAACATGCAAATTTTGTTTTAAGGTAGCAATTAAAAGACGTAAATGCGCGCGTAAATCATCACCCTTTTCAATTAAATTAACGGATGTAGATAAGGTAGCAGAAAGCGCTGGCGGTGCAGGCGTGCTATACACATAACTTTTGGCAGTTTGAATCAAGTAATCAATCACAACTTGCTCGCCTGCCACAAATGCGCCAGCCACGCCTGCGGCTTTTCCAAGGGTTGCCATCATCATGATACGTGGTGATCTTAAGTGCAAATGATTAAGTGAGCCTTGCCCATGTTCTCCGAGTACGCCAAAGCCGTGCGCATCGTCCACATACAAGTAGGCGTCATACTGGTCGCATAGGGCTAAATATTCTTGCAAAGGCGCAAGGTCGCCATCCATGCTAAACACTGCATCTGCAGAAATAATTTTGCGCTTTGCTGTACTTGTTCTCAGTAATTTTTCTAGCGCCGCAACATCGTTATGTGCAAAGCGCTGAAAATCTGCCATGGAGTAATAGCCGCCGTCATTCAAACATGCGTGATTTAATTTATCGGCAAAAATCGCATCGCCACGCCCTGCCAACGCGCCCAGTACGCCGATATTGGCCATGTACCCAGTTGAAAATAATAGTGCGGCTGGCATTTGTACAAAACTCGCCAGTTTTTTTTCTAAGTCATCGTGATAACGATGATGTCCAGTAATAAGATTTGATGCGCCACTTCCCACGCCAGACTCACCTGCAGCCGCTTGCATAGCCGCAATAAGCGAAGGGTGATTGGCTAGTCCTAAATAATCGTTACTGCAAAACGATAAGTATTTTTTGTTGTTCGCAACGATATTTTCCGCTTGTGGCGAATCGAGTAGACGACGTTGTCGCATCAAACCTTCAGCTTTGCGCTTATCTAATTGTTTTTGCAAGTCTGTAAGCAGGCTTAACTCATGTGGCAAAGCTTGCAGCATATTAAATGGCGTGGATGCCGAGTTTAGCGAACAATACTTTGTCTGTTTCTGCCTCTGGGTTACCAGTCGTCAGCAATTTTTCACCGTAGAAAATTGAATTCGCCCCCGCTAAAAAGCATAAGGCTTGTATGCCCTCATGCATGCTTTGGCGGCCAGCAGAAAGGCGCACAAAGCTTTGCGGCATAGTGATGCGCGCAGCGGCTATGGTGCGCACAAACTCAAATTGGTCTAATTCTTCTGTGCCGTGCAAAGGTGTACCTTCTACTTGTGTTAATAAATTAATCGGCACGCTCTCTGGCGGTGTTTTCATATTTGCGAGTTGTGCTAATAAACCAGCGCGCTGCGTGCGGCTCTCACCCATGCCCACAATGCCACCTGCGCACACGTGTATATCTGCCTCGCGCACACGTTCCAGCGTATCCAGCCTATCTTGATAAGTGCGCGTGGTAATCACATCGCCATAAAACTCAGGCGCGGTATCAAGGTTGTGATTGTAATAATCCAGCCCAGCCTCTTTTAGCTGCTCTGCCATACCAGGTTTGAGCATGCCCAACGTGCAACAGGTCTCCAAACCCAGCGCCTTTACCTCGCGCACCATTTCTAGCACGGGGTCTAAATCGCGTTGTTTCGGGCTGCGCCATGCCGCACCCATACAAAAACGACTCGCTCCGCTATCTTTAGCGGCTTTGGCGGCTTTTACTACCTCATCCAGCGCCATAAGCGGCTCGTCTTCAACCTCTGTATGGTAGCGCGCTGCTTGCGGGCAATAACCGCAATCTTCGCTACAACCACCTGTTTTAATAGATAAAAGCGTGCTTACTTGCACAGCATTCGGATCAAAGTTTTTGCGGTGTACATTTTGCGCATGGTGCAACAAATCGGCAAACGGTAACTCAAATAATGCCTCGATTTCTGCAACTTTCCAGCGTTGCACAGTTTCGGTTTTACAACTTTTTAACGCATCCGTGTTTATAATGGCTTGTGGGGTGGTTTCTTGTGCATTTTCCAGCATAGCATGCCTTTGTAGAGTGATTTTTATTATGTTAATCAATAAATTAAACGATGTAAAGCACAAATGAATTTAATTGTTAACAAATGGTTATAATTTAATCAATGGTTAAAAATTAGCTATTTATTGCACTCCATTATTAAGCAAAACTGCTTGCTTTGCGCTGCTGCAGATGCCAACGTATATTGGCTTTGTTCTGCCTGTGCGCTCGAATCGCCATATTCCCCAGCTTCAATACTGTCTCTAATTATCTGCTTTTCAGCTGTGAAAAATATGTCAATTCTCTCTGAATAGCCGAAGGATGTTGAGCAAACACCTCTGCCATAGTTACCTATATACTTTCATCAGCAGAGTTTTCCTGTGAAACTACAAGCTTCAAAAATTTAAGATAAAAATTATGATTGTTTGCCTGCTGTAGAAGTGCTTGCACTCTATTTAAACTGGGATAGGCAACTTCTTCGTCATACTGTTCAACTTCTTTACGCAACTCAAAGTAACTATCTTTACCCGACCTAACTTACTCTTTAAACCTAACGTTTAATTCTATGCATGATTAATAATATGTATAACCTGGCCTACATTGCTTACACAACTGTCAGCCATTGCTGCACAAGCGCTTAATGACATTGTAGATATTAGAAATATTTTTAAGTGTACAGTTGAAGCTCTAAAATAGGTTCGAATTTTCATACTTAATCATACCATCCAACACAAGCTACGCTAGAATGTCACCATGTTCCACATCGCGCTTTTTGAGCCAGAAATTCCTCCCAATACAGGCAACATCATTCGCCTATGTGCCAATACTGGTGCGGCTTTACACTTAATTGAGCCGCTCGGGTTTAAGTTAGAAGATAAACAACTGAAACGCGCGGGTTTGGATTATCACGAATACGCGAATTTAACTTTGCACAAAAATTGGGCGGAATTTAAAGTGGCGATGGCAAATAAGCGCATGTTTGCGATGACCACCAAAGGCAGCCAAAACTATTCCAAAGTGGCTTTTCAAAAAGATGATGTATTTGTGTTTGGCCCCGAAACACGCGGGTTACCTGAAGAAATTCGCAATGAATTTTTGCCTGAATTTAGGCTAAGGTTACCTATGTTGCCAGAAAGCCGTAGCTTGAATTTATCTAACAGCGCTGCAGTTTTATTATATGAAGCGTGGCGGCAGATTGGCTTTGAAAATGGTATTTAAAACTTGCTAAAGTTACTCGAGAAAAAACAACTGTCATGCGAGCCAATATCCATGCGCCTCTGAGAGCAGGTGTTTGGACATGCAATAAAAAAGTTAAGCAATTTCCGGTTTTTGCTCGCGACCGAGCAAATCCATCACCGCTTCTTTTGCCGATTTTCCATGCGTTAAAGCCTGATTAACTTCGTATGTAATCGGCATCTCAATATTCATTTTATCGGCACGGCGCATCACTTCACGTGCCGTATTGACGCCTTCTGCTACATGGCCTAAGCCTTTTAAAATATCTTCAAGTGCCTTGCCTGAAGCCAGTTGAAGGCCAACCTCACGGTTTCTAGAGTATTGTCCCGTGCAGGTTAAAATTAAATCGCCTGCTCCAGCCAAGCCCATAAATGTCTCGGTTTTAGCCCCAAGCGCCATGCCGAATCGCGTGATTTCGGCCAGGCCGCGCGTAATCAGCGCGGCGCGTGCATTGTTGCCAAAACCCATGCCGTCAGAAATGCCAGCCGCAATCGCCATCACATTTTTAAGCGCCCCTCCAACAGAAACGCCAATCACATCGGTACTGTTGTAAACCCTTAAATTACCGCCATGAATTAAATTAGCTGCATCCAGTGCGAATTTCGCATCGTTAGCTGCCAGCGTCACTGCAGTTGGCAGGCCACGCACCAGCTCTGCAGCAAAGCTAGGGCCTGACAATGAACCAAACTTATGATTTGCGCCAAGCTCTTCTAATGCAATCTCATGTGGCAGTAACGCAGTCTGCGGTTCTAGGCCTTTGTGCGCCCAAACAACAGGCTCTGCAAAGTGAAGCGCTTTTAAATCTTTGAGAATATTGCGAAAACCAGCGGTGGGCACGACAGACAAGATTAAATCGGCTCCTTGAATCGCGGCGGCCAAGTCATCTTCTACCTGTAAATTATCACTAAACGAAAAATCGCCTAAATACATGGGGTTTGCACGGGCCTTGCGCATGCCAGAAACGTGGCCGCTATTGCGCGCCCATAACGTAACTTGGTGCTGATGACTAATATGCATTGCAAGCGCAGTACCCCAAGCCCCTGCACCCAATACCGCAATTTTACTCAATTAAAAGCCCCAAACATCACTCGCTTGCACAAACCCAGTTAAGCCATCACGGTGCTTTACCTTTACCCAGCCGTTTTTATTTGTAGAGGAGAGAAGCTCCAGCACCACATCTTTTTCAACCGTTGCCACTAAACTAGAAGCAGCTTCTTCGGTAGCCTTTAAGTCTGTTTTTGTCGTTACAACCACGGTGCGCTTGGTAGCAAGATTCTTACTTTCAATCCAACTTAAGCCGCCAAGTTGGTCACGCACTTTAAGCCATTGGCCTAAATTTACAATAATCTCAACGGGGTAACCTTGATTAAGTATAAACACTTTACTCGCCTCAGCAGATGGCGCATCAAATAAGACCGCTTTTGCTACCACGACTGAGCGAAATTCAGCATGCGCAGATAAAGAAAAACCCAAGCATAACAAAACCATACTTAGATTTTTTAGGCTTGGGTTTAGCGACGCTTTCAAACGCAAAAAGCGCATGTTTAGTTAGGCTTGCCTGCGGTAGCCGCTTCTTTTTGCTGCATATAAAGCGCTTCAAAATTAATCGGGTTAAGCAACACTGGCGCAAAACCAGCGCGAGTGACCATATCAGATACAGCCTCGCGCGCGTATGGGAATAAAATGTTTGGACAAGTAACAGCTGCAATCACTTCTAAATTTTCTTCAGGAATATTGCGAATTGCAAAAATACCTGCTTGTACTACTTCCACCAAAAATGCGGTGTTTTCGCCCATTTTAGCAGTTACAGTGACCTTAATCGCAACTTCATAAATGCCCTCATCAAGCTTTTGAGCCGTTTGACCAAGCTCTACATTGACTTGTGGTGGCGTGCGGTCAGTAAAAATTTGAGGCGCATTTGGCACTTCAATTGAAGCATCTTTTACATATAGTTTTTCAATCGCAAACCCTGGTTGAGTATTTTGTTCGGTTTCTGCCGGCGCGGCTTTATCTTTTGCCATTTAATTTTCCCTATTATTTGTGTGATTATTTAAAACAATTGCGCATTTTAGCTGTTAATTAAGACTAAATCATTAAAAATAATCCTGCCAAACGATTTAGTCACTCAAACTTTCGCTTGCCAGCAATGGATCAAGCCCGCCTTGCAAATCAAGCGCACGCAACTCATCAAACCCGCCAATATGCTGATTATTGATATAAATTTGCGGCACGGTTCGGCGCCCTGTTTTTTCTATCATTTCCAAGCGTTGCTCAGGCCGCAAATCGACGCGGATTTTGTCGATTTGCTTAACGCCTTTTGCGGTAAGCAACCGTTCTGCATTGATGCAATAAGGACAAACCGCTGTGCTGTACATGACAATTTTAGCCATCACTAGCCTTTCACCACAGGCATTTTAGCCTCTACCCATCCAGCCAAACCACCCTCGAGATTATGAATTTGCGTATACTGCTGTCCGCGTAAAATCGCGCACGCCGCTTTGGCGCGCGGTCCTTTTTGACAGTGTACCAGCACAGGTTTATCCTTAAATTTTTCAATTTCTTTAATGCGGCCTAATAGCTCTGCCACTGGAATATGTTTTGCGCCTTGAATATGACCCGCTGCAAACTCATCCGCATTTCTCACATCCAAAATAAGTGGCTTGCCACGGTTCATCAACACTACAGCCTCTGTCGGCGACACATTGGTGACACCACTTGCACCACGAGTAAGCATTGGCCACAACAGCGCAATTCCAGAGCCAATCGCCAGTCCAATATAAATCACGTTCTGTTTAAAAAAAATCCAAAATAATTCCCCATTAATACGCTTAAATGTTAAGTATAGCCATTTAAGCAAATTTCAATAGACTAACTACGACTTTGTGCGTTTTTTACGCATTCGCCATTATAATGTATCCCTTACTATTAAAGATTGAAAGCATGCAAACTACGCCTGTCATTTTGTTAATTTTAGATGGCTTTGGTCACCGCGAGAATACACAAGACAACGCTATAGCGCTCGCCAAAACGCCAAATCTAGATAAGCTTTACGCCAAGTATCCGCATACTCTCATAAATGCCTCTGAGCATTATGTCGGCTTGCCAGATGGCCAAATGGGCAATTCTGAAGTCGGGCATCTCAATATTGGCGCTGGCCGTATCGTATTTCAAGATTTTGAGCGCATTAATAATAGCATCGCCAATGGTGACTTTTTTAAACATACCGAACTGGTTAACTCTTTTCTCACACTGAAGAAAAATAACAAGGCATTACATATTTTGGGCTTGCTCTCAGATGGCGGGGTGCATAGTCATCAAGCGCACATTCATGCCTTGCTGGATATGGCCAAGCAACAAGGCTTGAGCAAAGTTTATGTGCATGCTTTCTTGGATGGTAGAGACACACCGCCAGTCAGCGCCGTGCCCTATATCGCCAAGTTGGAAGATAAAATAAAAGCGTTAGGCGTTGGCAAAATCGCCAGCATTAGCGGTCGCTTTTACGGCATGGATAGAGACAAACGTTGGGAACGTGTAGAGAAGGCCTATGCCATGATTACCGAAGGCATCGGAGAATATACCGAAGCCACAGCTAGCGAAGCGTTACACAATGCCTATGCACGCAGTGAAAACGACGAATTTGTAAAATGTACATGTATTCGCAAGCCAGAAGAAGCGCCCCTAAATCTGGAAGATGGTGATTGCATTGTGTTTATGAACTTCCGCAGTGACCGTGGTCGTCAACTTACACACGCCTTGTTGGCGGATGAGTTTGATGGTTTTCACCGCCGCCATGTGCCTAAACTCTCTGCTTATTTCACACTGACGCAATACGACGCAAAAGAAACTAAAGCCACGCCGATTTTTGCGCCATACACTGTTAAAAACACATTTGGCGAGTACATTTCAAACTTGGGCTTAACGCAATTACGCATCGCCGAAACTGAGAAATATCCGCACGTAACTTTCTTTTTTAATGGTGGTGAAGAGAAAGTGTTTAAAGGCGAGGAGCGCATTTTAGTGCCATCACCCAAGGTAGCGACTTACGATTTGCACCCTGAAATGAATGCGCCAGAAGTGACGGATAAATTGGTTGAGGCAATTGAAAGCAAAAAATATAACGCCATTATTTGCAATTTTGCCAATTGCGATATGGTCGGCCATTCGGGTATTTTGCAAGCCGCAATTAAAGCCGTTGAAGCCCTAGATGTTTGCATTGGGCGCGTAGTTGCCGCGATACAAAAAATAGGTGGCGAAGGGATTATTACCGCCGACCACGGTAATGCAGAGCTCATGCGCGATTACGAACACAACCAACCACATACACAACACACCACCAATTTGGTGCCGTTAATCTACATTGGCCGCAATGCGGATTTAGTTAAAAATGGCGCGCTTTCTGATCTTGCGCCCACATTGTTGCACATGATGGGCGTGCCTCAACCTGCAGAAATGACAGGCAAAAATCTTGTGGAATTTAAATCTTAACTTTGATGTTTCGCGCGTTTTCTAAACTTTTTTTGCTTACGCTAGTTTTGCTCAGTGTATTTGCATTCAGCGCTGTAAGCTTTGCTGCAAAAAAAATTGACGCCGCAAAGGAAGACTTAAGCGATGTAAAGCAAAAAATTGAAGCGCTAAAGAAAGAGCTAGATTCAAATCAAGAAGCACATCATGATGCAGCCGACGCGCTTAAGGAATCTGAAACAGCAATTAGTGTGGCCAATCGTACCATTCGTGAAATTGCAAAAAAACAGAAAGAAAATCAAAGCACGCTTACCAATCTAAAAAAGCAATCCTTAACACTTAATGAACAGCTTGCAGAGCAACAAAAACAGTTAAGTAGCATGCTTTATGCTCAGTATGCTCAAGGCGACCAGAGTTACACCCAGCTTATTTTACAGAATAAAAATCCCAGTCAAATTTCACGCGATTTGAAATATCAAAGTTATATTGAAAAAGCGCACGCCAAGCTCATAGATGACATGCAGGCGAACCTGAATCAAGTTAAAAAGCTGCATGTAGAAACTACCGAAAAACTTCAAGAAGTAGCTGATTTAAAGGCCAAACACGAAACTGAGCGCAAAGAACTTGAGCAACAAAAACAAGAAAAAGCCAAAGTTTTAAATTCACTTGCCAGCAAAATTGCCGAGCAGAGTAAACAAATAGACAAACTAAAACGCGACGAAGCTAGCCTGTCTAACTTGGTCGAGAAATTGGCTAAAATTGCCGCGGCGAAACCGAAGAAAAAACCAAAACCAAGCAAATCTAAACCCAAAAAATCTAATGACGAGAAAATTGGTGAGCCACTCGCTACGAATCAGGAAACACCCGACGACAGCTATTCTGGTTTTAGCTTCGCTTCGCTCAAAGGCAAACTGAAATTGCCAGTGCGCGGCGAATTGACTAACCGCTTTGGTAGCACACGCGAGGACAGCGGCGTATCATGGAAAGGCTTATTTATTAGGGCTACCGAAGGTGCAGATGTAAAATCTGTCGCAAGCGGCCGCGTGGTATTTTCGGACTGGATGCGCGGCTTTGGTAACCTGATTATTGTCGATCACGGCGGTGGCTATATGAGCTTGTATGGCAATAATCAATCTGTTTTAAAGCATGAAGGTGACGAAGTAAACGCTGGCGATACGATTGCCAGCGTGGGTAATAGCGGTGGCAACGAAAGCAATGGACTTTACTACGAATTACGTAAGCAAAGCAAACCTTTTGACCCACTCAGCTGGAGTGTAGCACGTTAGTTTAAGTATCGTCCATTTTCGAAAGATGAAGTCTTTTTTAGTTCAGATTTTGGGCAGATAGCCAAACTTAACAAAAGTAATAATCAACCCAAACTTAAAAAATATTTTCGCCAACCGCCTAAATGACTAATATCATCCGCATTTAGTGTGGCGTAATGCTCGCACATAAATCCTTGAACATGGCTGCCATCGGCTAACTCCAACGTGCCAATGGCCAATGGAGATGGCACTAGCGTTACGAATTTCCCATAATTTTCGATTGGCAAGCGCCAAACTTCTAAGTCGATAGAAGACCCCTCGCTTAACACGCGAATCATGCCTGGCCGTGCCGGTTCAAAACCACGCAATTTGTATAGCTTGTAGTTAGACGCACTTTTGGTTTTGGATACTAGCTCAGCACCAAGCCCAACAAGTTGATGATTCAGCGGCAATCCGCTCATATGCGCGCCGCAAACAGCTACTTGCGCCCAGTCTTTTAATTCCATACTTAATCTCCTGTAAATTGAGTATTTCCGCCTTTAATGCCTATTACCGTTTGCATTTTTTCTGCTACATTTAGCAACATGGCATCGCTAAAGGCTGGCGCTGCAATGGTTACGCCAAATGGCAACCCATTTTTTTGAAAGCCTGATGGAATTGCGACTGCAGCCAAATCGAGTAGGTTCATAAAGTTGGTGTAATAGCCAAGGTTACTATTCGTTTGAACGGGGTTAGCATTGACTTCATCGACGGTATAAATGGTGCCAGCCGTGGGTGTAAGTAACACATCAATATCGTTCCAAATTTCCGCGCAATGTTGTTGCAGGGCTTTAAGCTTGTATTGCGCGTTAAAAACATCCACCGCATTAAAGCGGCTTGCGCCACTAATGATTTGGCGCGTAACAGGAAACAGTGAGTCAGGTGATTTTTCAATAAATGCCTGTATCGCCGCATATCGCTCTGCCACCCATGGACCTTCGTAAAGTAAGCGAGCCGTTTCTAAAAAGGGTGCAAAATCGATCTTAACAGCCTCACCACCAAGCGTAATCAACCTCAATATTGCCTGATCAAATAGTACAGGCGTTTCAGCGTTACCAAAAAAGTTTAATTGCTCGGCTTGTGGTACGCCAAATTTAAAACTTGTCCCCAAATTTGGCCTTGCTGTTGGCGCTTTGCGTGAATAAGCATCTTGTGCATCATAGCCTTGCGTAACCGCCAGCACTTGAGTGGCTTCTTGTGCAGATAAGGCAAAAATCGAGACACAATCTAATGTTCTACAAGCTGGTAAAACACCGTTGGTACTTAACAAACCGCAGGTAGGCTTATGCCCAACCAAATTATTAAATGCTGCTGGCACGCGGCCTGAACCAGCAGTATCGGTGCCTAAGCTAAAACTTGCCATGCCAAGTGAGACAGAAACTGCAGAACCAGCACTTGAACCCCCAGAAATATACTCACGATTAAACGCGTTACGCCCTGCTCCATAGGGAGAGCGAGCACCCACTAACCCAGTAGCAAATTGGTCCAAATTTGTTTTGCCAATTGGAATCGCCCCCGCATCAATCAATTTTTGAACAACGGTTGCACTTTTGGTTGGGGTGTAAGCAAACTCTGGACAAGCGGCCGTCGTCGTAATGCCTGCCAAATCAATATTATCCTTAATAGCAAATGGAATGCCGTAAAGTGGCAAACTCGCAGGGTCTACTCCCTCCAATTTTTGCGCGTAAGCCATCATTTCACTTAATGAAAGACGACGAATCCAAATGCAATGGTCATCATCTTGATGCGTACGTACATCGATTTGTTTTACAAGCGCAGCAGGGGTAAGTCTACCAGTGCGGTATTCGGTTTGCAGATGAGAAATCGTTAAATTCATGCTTGCTCCTCAATCACAATCAAGTTTTGCCCAGCAGACACTGAATTGCCCGCAGCACATAACACTTTGCTCACCTTGCCATCACAAGGCGCGGTGACCGCAATTTCCATTTTCATGGATTCGACTATCACCACCACATCACCAACCTTAACGGCGTCACCAGCTTGAACTTGCACTTGCCATAAGTTGCCCGCAACGTGAGCTGCAATTGCGCGACTGCCTTCACTTAACACGAGCGCATCCGCCGCATCGTTGGCGACTTCTGCATCATTACTGTAGTTTGCTTGTCCTGTCGCAATCCAGCGTTCACGCTCAGCATCAAAAGCCGCTTGTTGTTGGTTCTTAAAAGCAGTGATGGTGTTAGATTCCGCTTGTAGAAATGCGTTGTAGTCTTTTAGGCTAAACGTTGTTTCTTCAATCTTAAGTTTGAACTTACCATGTGGAAAGTCTTTGCGCATTTGCAACAACTCATCTGCCGAAACAGGGTAAAAGCGGATTTGGTCAAAGAAGCGCAATAACCAAGGCTTGCCCGCTTTGAAATCAGCCGTTGCATTCCAGCGATTCCACATTTGAATCGTGCGCCCGACAAACTGATAGCCCCCAGGACCTTCCATGCCATACACGCACATATAGGCTCCGCCAATGCCCACCGCATTTTCGGGTGTCCATGTGCGGGCAGGGTTGTATTTAGTGGTGACTAGACGATGGCGCGGGTCAACTGGAGTTGCGACTGGCGCGCCTAGATAAACGTCGCCCAAACCTAATGTGAGGTAGCTCGCGTTAAATACAATATCTTTCACTTGGTTTATCGAATCGAGCCCGTTTATGCGGCGAATAAACTCAATATTGCTGGCGTGACCGTCCACCATCTCGCACCAAGGTGCGTCTTTACGCACAGATTGTATGTATTTTTCAATCGCCAATTGGGTGGCAACGTCATCCCATGAAAGTGGCAAATGCACAATGCGTGTTGGCACGACCATTTCATCCACCGCAGGCAACTCGCGTTCCGCTTGTTGCAAGACTTCAATCAGTTTGTTAACAGGTAAAACCAAGCTTTCATAATGCACTTGTAGTGAGCGAATGCCTGGAGTCAAATCAAGGATGCCAAATATCTGTTGGTTTTCCAACCATTGCATTAATGCATGTACGCGAAACCGCAGATTTAAATCCAACACCAGCGGCCCATATTCCACCAAGAGATATTTATCCCCTGCCTGACGATAGACTACTTTAATTTGGACTTTAGATTCTGTAATTTCAGCCAAAATAGGGCTAAAACTTACATCCGCATTGGCAGGTAACGTGGTATTTAACTGCGCTAAACTGGAAATTTGCAGGTTTTGTATGCGTTCCATTTCTGCCGCTTGCGCTTGGGTTAGGCGTTTAAAGCGAATTTTATCGCCCGCTTTAAGTTGCCCCATTTTCCATAGTTCGGCCTGTACAATCGTCGCTGGGCACACGAAACCGCCCAAACTAGGTCCATCTGGGCCCAGAATCACCGGCATATCACCCGTAAAATCTACTGCACCAATGGCATAAGCGTTGTCATGAATATTGGAAGGATGTAAGCCCGCCTCACCACCATCTCTACGCGACCATGTGGGTTTGGGGCCAATCAGCCGTATGCCAGTGGTGTTAGAGTTGTAATGCACTTCCCAATCGGTTGAGAAGAACATGGCAATGTCGTCTTCTGTAAAAAAATCTGGTGCGCCGTGCGGGCCATACAACACGCCGATTTCCCAATACTTGGTGTAAACAGGTTGTGACTCTTTTGCCAAAGCCTTTAATACAGGTTGAGCCTCTAACTTAAATACGTGCAGAACATCCCCTACGCGAATTGCCCTACCACCATGCCCACCAAACTGCCCAAGCGTAAACGTTGATTTGCTGCCTAAATAATCGGGCACATCAAAGCCACCATTAACCGCCAAATAAGTGCGACAGCCATCTACCAACACCTTACCCAATTTAAGAGTGCTACCAGCCTTGATAATATGCGATTGCCACATCGCGACAGGCTGACCATCGAGTGTCAGTTCCGTTTGTGGACCTGTCACGGCAATGACCGCATCGGTATTGAATTTAAGCGTGGGGCCTATTAAGGTCACTTCAATACCAGCAACACCTTCTTCGTTTCCCACCAATTTGTTGGCTAGTCGAAAAGCTAAATGATCCATGGGGCCAGAAGGAGGTACGCCCACATTCCAATAACCGACTCGGCCTGGGTAATCTTGAATCGTCGTCATCACGCCACCATCTAACACATCAATCGTCGATGGCTGATACTGAAAACTATTGAGGTAGCGCGTGGTTTGTTCGCCTGTAGAAAATACCTCTTTAGCTAAAATCTGCGATAGATAGGCAAGATTGGTTTCGATGCCATGGATGCTGGTTTCAGCTAAGGCTTTGCGCATGGCTTGCACCGCTTGTGAACGGTCTGTGCTATGCACCAATATTTTTGCAACTAAGGGGTCATAAAATGGCGAAACTTCACTGCCTGTTTGCACCCAAGTATCAACTCGGGCATTCGGCGAAAACTGCACTTCCGTAAGCACACCACTTGAAGGTTGAAAGTTTTTATTGGCGTCTTCCGCATAGACACGCACTTGAATAGCATGGCCTTGTGGTTGGTGCTTGTAATGGTCTAGCGCATGCGTTTCGCCTGCTGCAATGCGTATCATCCACTCAACTAAATCTACACCAGACACCAACTCTGTCACGCCATGCTCCACTTGTAGGCGTGTGTTGACCTCAAGAAAATAGAAATTATCTGTGGATTTGTCATAGACAAATTCCACTGTGCCTGCTGAGCGATAGCCTATGGCACTGCCCAGTTTTATGGCCGTATCACATAATGCTTGTCGTACTTCCTCTGTGATATTGGGCGCGGGTGTTTCTTCAATCACTTTTTGGTTACGCCGCTGCACTGAACAATCTCGCTCGCCCAAGACAATCACTTTGCCCAAACCGTTGCCAAAAATTTGTACCTCGATATGACGCGCCGCTTGCACGTACTTTTCTAAATAGATGCCAGAATCTTTGAAATTGGCTTTGGATAGACGTTGCACGGATTCAAAAGCGCTCAGCAATTCATCTTCTACCCAAATTAATTGCATACCAATGCCACCACCCCCTGCCGTGCTTTTGAGCATAACAGGGTAACCAATGCGTGCCGCCTCGGTTTTGGCTTGCGCTACGTTTTGCAATAAACCCGTACCTGGCAATAAAGGTACTCCACTTTTTTCGGCAAGTTCACGTGCGGTATGTTTTAATCCAAAATCACGCATCTGCTGAGGCGTTGGGCCAATAAACATAACGCCTGCTTGCGCGCAACGCTCTGCAAAATCGGCATTTTCAGACAAAAAACCATAACCTGGGTGTATGGCTTCTGCCCCTGTTTCTTGCGTGACTTGCAGGATGCGTGTGACGTTTAAATAACTTTCAGCAGCGGGTGCGGGACCAACACAAACTGCTTCATCAGCTTCAAGCACATGGCGTGCACCAGCATCGGCTTCTGAATAAATCGCTACCGATTGGATGCCCATTTTTTTGAGGGTGCGAATAACGCGGCAGGCTATCTCTCCGCGATTGGCAATTAAGACTTTTTTAAACATTACTTACCTTTTGGCAGGTCGTCCTGCATCTTACTTTTGCTTATCAGGCCGTCCTGACAGGCTAGTTTAAGCATTCCATACTAACAATTGCACGGGAGTCGGGTTGTAGGCGTTGCATGGGTTATTGAGTTGTGGGCAGTTGGAAATCAATACGACCACATCCATTTCCGCACGCATTTCTACATATTTTCCCACCCCGGAAATACCATCTGCAAAACTCAAGCCGCCTTCCGCGGTGACGGGCACATTCATAAAAAAATTAATGTTGGCGGTGATGTCGCGCTTTGTCATGTTGCGTTGCGTCGCACATCCGCAATGATTCAGCGCGTGCATAAAGCTATCACGGCAACTGTGCATTGGTCGCTTATCCAAAGCGTAGCGCACGGTGTTACTTTCTGCCGCACAAGCCCCACCCAGAGTGTCATGACGACCGCAAGTGTCGGCAATAATCGTCAACATAGGATTGCCTTCGCTGGAGTAGAGCACCGAGCCAGTCGTCAGGTAAAGCTTACCTTGGCGCGCGATGGTATCCACTGCACTGTAGCGCTCTTCAGGATCAGTAGCACTGTAAAACAAGGTATCAACTGCTTGATTGCCTTCTAAATCCGAAATGCGAAATATCTGTCCTTTTTTGACTTCCGCCATCCACGGGTCACCTGCATTACAGACTTCGCTTAGCACAGCGTCACTTGGGTTTAGCTTACTTTCAGTTAATGTGCTCATAAGTAATATCTTTCAGTATTCTCAAAGCCACGCCCATTTTGCGTGCAAGTATTGCGGCAAGCATCATCCGCTTCAGCAAGCCCCGCATGCCATGCCGACAACTTGACCACGGCAGGTTGATAAGTAATTTTGCTATCAAAAGGGTGTGGTGCACTGGAAAGCAACAGCAACACGTTCATATCAAAGCGCACATCCACAAAACTGCCTGCTTTGCTGTTGCCAGCTACAAAACTTAAATTGCCAACTTCATCAGGAACGACTTTGCTAAAAAAATTCACATTGGCGACCAAATCACGTTTGCCCATGCCGTATTTAGCCAATTCAACCAACAGGCCATCCTTGCCATTGCGATACATGGCATTGCGGTGCGTTTGGTAAGTCGCTTTGCCATATTTGGCTTCTATCATGCCTGCATCGGTGACTCCGCAGATAGTGTCGTGCCAGCCAACGGTGTCGTTGATAATGGAGCACATCACCCGTCCCATGTCGGAATAACAGACATTGCCCATGGTTAAAAAAGCCGTGTGTTGTGCCTTGAGCGAATCTGGCATGTTGTAGCGTTCTAATTTGTCTTCTGGGTTGTAAAACAAAGCCGATAAATTGGCACCGCCTTCCATATCGGTGATGCGCAAGGCAGTGCCACGGCGAATCAAACCTGACCAGTGTGTGCCCCCTGGAATGGTTTCTTCCCATAGAACATTATTTATATTGTATTGATGCATATTTTCTCTTTAAAACATGTGGCTGTAGCGACTGACTTCCCATTGG
Organism: Methylophilaceae bacterium; assembly: GCA_046153505.1. Lineage (GTDB taxonomy): Bacteria > Pseudomonadota > Gammaproteobacteria > Burkholderiales > Methylophilaceae > JBJXDT01. The sequence goes on from JBJXDT010000020.1 coordinate 36,513, forward strand.
CTCACGGACTGGTGATAGGCTTCCCACTCTTCGGTTTTGTATTTAATAAACTCGTCACTCAATTCTTTACCCAAAGTTTTTTCCACCAATGGGTCTG
>JBJXDT010000021.1:0-5059 GCA_046153505.1 Methylophilaceae bacterium
AACGATTAGATAAACGAATATTTGCCAAATAATCATAAATATTTTTACTAGAAAATTGATAATTATCTAGGTTGTGTCCCTAAACCCCTCTAACATGTATACTCATGCGACTTATTTATAAACAGGAGCAATAATGGCAAGGATGATTATTGATGATGCGTTATGGTCTAAATTGGAATCATTGTTGCCGATACGCGTAAAAGGCGGACGCCCTCCAAAAAAAAGGTAATCGGATATTTATTGAAGCTATTGTCTGGATTGTTCGCACAGGTGCGCCATGGAGAGATTTGCCACCAGAATATGGTTCATGGAAAACAGTTTATAATCGCTATATTCGTTGGTGCAAAACAGGAGAATTTAATCGCATACTGATGATCTTAAAAAAGGATGGTGATCACGAATGGCATATGATTGATGGTAGCAATATTAGAGCACATCAACATGCAGCGGGTGCAATTGGCGGCCAGGAAATTCAAGCTCTTGGACGTAGTCGAGGTGGGTTTGGCACTAAAATACATGCAAAAGTTGATGCCCTTGGAATGCCTCTTTGCTTTCAATTAACAGGCGGAGAAAGTCACGAATCGCAACATGCGATCCAATTAATTTCCTCTGATAAATGCGAATATTTGCTGGCTGACAAAGCATACGATAATAATGCCCTAAGAGATTTTTTATCAGATCGTGATATTATTGCTGTTATTCCCAGCAAAAATAATCGATTGGTACCGATACTGCACGACAAGCACATATACAAGGAGCGAAATTGCATTGAGCGATTTTTTAATCGTATAAAACAATTCAGGCGCATAGCAACCCGTTATGACAAACTCGCTATTACATTTATGGGGGCAATCCTAGTGGCTAGCATTTTAATTTGGTTAAGTGGATAATAAAGTTTGAAACTAGAGCCTCTATCTAGATATTAAAGAAATGATTAAATGAAGCGCTGGCATATTGATGACATGGTTGCTATCGGGAAAAAGCTTTTTGAAAAGATTTACAAAAAGCGTCGCTGCTCCCGTCACAATCATGATATTCATCATTTAGCACGAGAGATTAACGACTGGCTTCCAAATAGCATTCAAGCAATGATTGATGGCACATACACGCCGCGGCCTTTGAAGCGTCGTTATTTTCCAGATGAAATGATAGATCAACTACATTTGTCAGACCGCATTTTGCAACATATTTTATTGAGACAATTGAAATCCACTGTAGCGCATATCACAAACCCCAACTGCGTGCATATCCATGGACCATCAGGTGTTAAGGTTGCGACAAAGCGCATCCGCGAAGCACTTAAAACAAACGAATATCACTATATCATCCGCGCTGATATTAAATCATTTTACAAGTCTATCCCCCAACACAAGCTAGTAGACGACCTTAAAAAAACCTATGATGATCCAAGCCTCATCCGCATGTTTGAAGAAATTATTAAAAATCCAATCGAAACGCCACGTGGATATAAAAATGCGGTGACGGGCATTGCTCTACGCGGTCCATTATCGCAACTTTTTAGTGCCATTTATTTGAAGTCGCTGGATGATGCATTTAACCACATGGATGTCACCTACATCCGCTATCAAGATGATCTTATTGTCCTTTGCAAAACGAAAAGACAATTAAATCGCTGCCGTCGTAAAATGATGAATATTTTGCGTGAACGACACTTAACATTGTCTTGCAAAAAAACGCGTATCGGCAGCATTGAAAAACCGTTTCACTTTTTAGGTATCGACTATCCAGGAACACAGCCCCTGGAAGACACCACAGTTAAACCTGAGGACTTGCCTAGTGATGCGCGCAAAGCAACCCCATTAGGGGGGGGGCAGCACATTAATTAACCAGGTCAAGCCAAAAGAAATGCCTATTTTTCCACATGCGCGCACGATTCGAAAGGCGCGCGAGCAAGTGAAAGCGATGGTCGCCAGTGGGTTTCTGCCCAAAAAGATCATGACTTATTTGAAAAACTGGGCACTGTGGTGGGTCAAAACAACAGCAAAAACATGGGATTATCAAGCTCTCTTATCCCGGTTTATAGAATCATGTTGGCAACCAGCATTGGCAATCTTTGCAAGTGAATTGCTTACCCAACATCAACCTACTGTATTACACAACTCCGTTCACGGGGTTGCGTAACGCAAGACTGTAGAGCCGCTGCTGTTTTTGACTGAAAAAAAGTTCTGTAACACCCCCCGCCGCCAGTGCCAGCAAAGCCCCGCCCCCGCGACCGCCCCCCGACCGACGCGAAAAATTCATGACCCAAACGAAATCGAGGATCCGAATCAATCGGGACAATAAAATTTCCCGGCCAACAGCGATACTCAAAGGAACGTTTTAACTTTTCCATATTCTCAACCATATAGGCAACACCCTGTGCAAACGCCTGCATAAAATTAATAGGCGCATACCGCTGGCAATAGCCGAAAACTGCTCTCATCAAGACATTGTTACGCGGCGTGTACCCACAAAGATTATCGTAATTTGTTCTGTATAGATCAAGGAATCGCTCAAACAATCGAATGCTTGGATCTCGTCCGCTGGTAATAACAGTACTGGCTGGCCTGTAAAGAGCGTCTATGGCTTCCCTGAAGTCTTCTAATCCTTGATTAGCACCTTGATGGTTAATGGTAATCGTATAAGGGTACTGTGGTAATTCAGTCACATCATCAGGATGAGTAGCACTTATCAATTTGGCGAATAGGTTATCAATAGCATTAAATGCACTGACATAGGCTCTATCTTCTTTTTCCCTCCAACCTTCAGGGAGCCATTGCTGGCGCTGTGACTCCATGACGTTTTCCCCATCCTTAAGCCGAGTGAACCCCTCTTTAAGAAGCACATCCTCTATCAGTTCATTGTCGCATTCATGTAGCGCTATTTGGTAAACAGTGCCTTTGATCGCCATACCATGACGATTGGTAACCGTCACAGGACGCAACAGCAATGCGGGGTGAATTTTCAACAATCGTTTTAATTTTTCTATGTTTTCTTGAGTTGGATAGATAACGCACTCTGCTGCCTCTTGGGCCGCCTGCGCCTCACCATCCTCTTTAAAAAGCCCATAAAAACAAGCACAAACGCTCGCTAAACGTGCTTTATCTTTTAATGAGGGCAGATACCTGCTGATTTGGAGTAATAATTCGTCTGGGAGGTCGGTTAATTGCATGGGCGCTGGTTGTGTTTCTGCGTCATCGTTTTGCTCATCATCGCTTTCTATTGCATCTAGTTCTACGTCTGGTTCGTTGTGATTTACGGAATTTCTTTCTAACATGAGACCCCTCGATTGTTAGTATATTATTGGTCACATTGTACCCATTTATGGGTAAAAATCAACCAATTTTTGCACTTTTGAGCTATAACCAAAACTAGCTATTTTATCAAGGAGTTAGCTTGGGGTTGTGAGACCATAAGCTGCATTCTTATGTGTGATTGCTATACATATGGGTTTAGGGACACGCCCTAGTAAGTTATTACGTTGAAGTGTAACCCGATTATTTAAACATATCCTTCTTATGTCCTGAGCTAAATTAGCATCATAACTAGCAGATAACCATCCCTCGCGTTTGATTAACATTAGAGAGATAGCTCGATTATCCGGAACATTAACTTGATGGCGTTTAGAAACAGTACTGAAATCTTCATCAACACGCGGTTTATTCTGATAAGGATATTCTAAAAAACTTTTTGCAAGACAAGCTTTTTTCTTTTTTTGATAATTTTCTTCGACTTTCGGATGATAGAGTAACCTCAAACCCAAATCATATATAATAAAATACCAAAACCAATTATTGTCTTGGGCGCCGCCATAATAATTATCTGTATCTTTTTGAAACCTTAGTGCAAAACTTTCTATTTGTTCTGGCATAAGCAATATTTGATATTTTCTACTGCTAAATATATCTTTCAAAACAAAACCAGATTCTCTTTTTGATAGTTTTTGGTCTTGTATATAAAACGCACCGGTTTCTTCCTCATCTGAGCTATCATCTGCATGTGCTATAAATTCTGATTCAGCAAATACTCTGTCTTTCATAATATTTGCTCGCTTTAGATTACCAAAAATCGACCTAATATTACTCTACAACCCAAATAGGAGCAATAATAAGAGGTTTTCTCATGATTTAATCGGTGCCTGCGTTACCAGTAAATGGGGTTTACTGGCAGTATCATTGACAAGCCAACCTAATAATACAGGGTTATTAAATAATATGGGAGGCAAACCATTTTATCTTGGTCCACGATCAATGGTAGAGGACGATGTATGCTGAGAAGCGCTAACTTCCGTTCTTGGTTCGTATTCGACATTTATCTTAACTGTTGAGAAATATTTAGTGATATCTTCGTCTGATATAGATAACCCTGGTGGGTATACTTCTGCTACACCTCTTGCTTTCTCATTAATAAAAAGTTTCCTTAAGAAGTCTTTCATCGCATTTTTACTTAGGACGACAATACGTTTGTCATCCGCACCTAAAAAAATCATAGCCGCACAGTCTGGTGCTGCACCAAAAATAACATTATTATCTAAAATTCTAGCGGTTGCGTTAGATCCTACAAATTTTGCTAATATATGGGGTAACTGTTCTGCAACTCTTTTGTGGCATCTTAAAATACTTTCGGTATCTTCAAATCGTCCAAGTTCTGGTGGGTTTGCTCCCATGCCACGTTGAAAAGCTCTTTCTATAGCGGTAGTCACCTCAGTTGATACTACGGCTACAATAGCTTGACCGCTATTTATTTTAGCATATTCTAATTTATCTTCCCCAACAAAAACCTGATCAACCAAAACATGGGGCGCTTTGTCGTTTTGTGCCATGAGGCATAATTTGCTAAACAACTTTTGATGAATAATCGAAGCTTCTGTTTGTGTTAATTGAGAATACTGGAATTTATCAACACTTCCGGGGCGTAATACAAGCGGTTTATAACTATCGGTATTTATTCTAACAAAGTCCAACCAGTTTATACCTCTAGACTCAATTTCTTTTTCCAAGATACGAACTGAACTACCCTTTCCAGATGCTTGCCCACCAGCAACCATTGCAGTAATTCT
>JBJXDT010000022.1:0-15160 GCA_046153505.1 Methylophilaceae bacterium
AAACGTGGCTTAGAATTAGCTAGCCGCACACCTAACAGTGTAGAGTTTATGCAAGGCACGCAAAGCGGGATTTGGGGCTTGCTTGGAGATATGGTGGTTGTATGTTGGATTTATGCTGACGATAAACCGGAATATGAAGAAGCCGCGAAGCAAGATGCACAAAACATTCTCGCGCAGTTGCCAACTTTAATTGAAAGCTTGGGTCTACCTAAACAGACACCGATACGTTATACCACTCACACGGGCAAACTAGTTGGCGATTTGGGCGCAAATGCAACACTTGCTTCTCAATGGAGAACGATATTTGCACAAGCAGTTATAAAACTAGAACATGAAGATACTTTACTTTAGGCATTCAGGGGTTTTAAGGATTTAGGATGAAAAAAATATGTTTACTTTTAATATGTGTGCCTCTATTTGCATGGGCCAGCGAAGCTGGCACAGCGCTAAAGGCCGACAGCGTGCGTGCTGAGCCCTTTGCTGATGCCAAAACAACTGGCAGTATAAACAAAGGCGACAGCGTAGATATTTTGAGTAAAAAAGGTGCTTGGTTGCAGATTAAAAGCAAGAAATCTGCAGGCTGGGTGCGTTTGCTCTCCGTTAAACGCGGCGGTAGCTCAAGTGGTAATGCGCTTGGTGGGGCTATTGATGTGGCTAGTGGACGTGCAGGCACCGGCAAAGTTGTATCTACGACAGGAATACGCGGTTTGAGCGCTGAAGAGCTTAAGGGCGCAAAATTCAATGAAGAAGAAATGAAAAAGATGGAAAGCTACGCAGTAAGCGCATCCGAAGGTGACAAGTTTGCCAACGCAGGTGGCTTAAGCAAATCTAGCATGGCTTATTTTAAAGGGGCCAAATAATGAACAAGAAAAATGTAAATCGTTTTTTAATTGGCTTACTTATTAGCGCTGGTGTTTTTAGCACGCAAAGCCAAGCTTTCAATTTAGGCAAAGAGCTAAAAAAGGTCGCCAAAGATAAAATCGAAGAAGTTAAAAACAATGGTGAACCTGCGCCAGCAACAACCCCCGCAGAAACCCCTGCTGCCGCCCCAAGCGCAACAGCCGCAACTGTAGCACCTGCAAACGCTTCTGAGCCTGCCAAGCAAGAGTTTAACTGGAAAAACCCTAGCCAAGATGAAGAGGTGTCGCTGGGGCGTGAAATTACAGGCAGCATATTAGGTGCAGCCCCATTAGTTAAAGATGAAGCTTTGCAAAAGTATGTCAATCAAGTGGGTCGTTGGGTTGCTAGTCAAAGTGAACGTCCTGATTTGCCTTGGAAATTTGGTGTCATTGAAAGTGCTGATTTAAACGCTTTTGCAGCGCCTGGCGGCTATGTGTTGATTACCAAAGGCTTATATCAAAAATTGCAGAATGAGGCGCAGTTGGCTGGCGTATTGGGTCACGAAATTGCGCATATTGTAAAAAAACATCAGCTCAAAGTGCTACAAAAACAGCAGTTATTAAACGCAGGTGCTGGATGGCTGACAGATAAATTCGGCAAAAATGATAAATTGGCGAAAAAAGCGTTAAGTAATGGCGCAGAAATTAGCGCACGTAGTTTAGACAAAGATGCTGAGTTTGAGGCTGATAGAATGGGCGTTGTGCTAGCTAGTCGCGCTGGATACGATGCGTTTGGCTTGCCCGAGGTGCTGCAAACCATTGGCCAAACCAATAAAGCAGATAGTAGCGTAGCTTTGCTCTATAAAACACATCCCGCACCCGATGAGAGATTAGCAAATTTGGGTGATAGTGCAGGCAGTAAGCTGGACAATGTTCAAGCTGGCAAAACTTTGGAAAATAGCTTTTATAAACTAAACTAGAAGTTAGACTAGGTTTTTAGCGCGCAGCTCGCTTTTGATATAGGCATAATAAATTGGTGCCGCCACCACACCTGCAATGCCAAAAACAGACTCCATCATTAACATGGCGATAAGTAGCTCCCATGCGTGCGCGCGTATTTGATCACCCACGATGCGTGCATTCAAAAAGTACTCAAACTTGTGGATAACCACCAAATACAATAGCGAACCCAGAGCAACAGTCAGCGATTGACTTAAACTTACAACCACAATAATGCTATTGGAAATCAGGTTGCCCGCAACTGGGATTAAACCAAGCACAAAGGTAATTGCAATCAACGTTTTGACCAATGGTAGATGTATGCCAAGCAAAGGCAACATCAGCGCAAGATAAATTCCTGTAAAAACCGCGTTGATCGCGGCAATACGCACTTGCGCAAATACTACTCGACGAAACGCGTCGCCAAACAAAGTTGCACGCTCGGCTAATGCATGCGCAAACGGCTGAAAATTATCTACTATCGCCGCGTCACGCATGGCTATAATGCCGCCAATAATCATCCCGATGATAATATGCAGGGTCGCACGACCTGCCTCTTTACCCACACCCTGCAGCTCTCCCGCATGCACGCGCAACCATTCTGAAGCCTGCAATTGAAAAGCAATCGCATCCGCAGGCAAATGCGACAGCAACCAAGTCGGCAGTATTTTGCGCGCATCTTCAATAATCTGCGCCATTTTGGCGAGCAGCACGGTAATACTGCCAGATTCAGAACGGAAAAAAGCCACCATGCCTGCCCCAGCCAAGGTGAGCAATCCTACAATTACAAAAATCAAAAATGCAATGGCAAGCAGTTTTGCATTTGTTTTGAGAATTTTGCGCTCAACAAAAGGCGTAATAATATGGATTAGTTCATACACCAACAAACCAGCCAGCAACGCTGGCAATAATTTGAATTTCAACACAAACAACATCGCTAGACCAATAAGTATCCAAGCGGCAATGTCGTATTTATTAGCAGATTTATTTTGCATTATTTTTCAACTAAATTTATTCATTAAAATATGTTTTTCGTTCGCTGGCAAACTAATTTTTAAGTGAACCGCATCATCAAATGACTTATCAATTATCTTACCTTTTAATTGCGTCACCATTCGGTTTAATTCATCCATGCGGTTGTATTGAATCGTCAAACTAAGTTCCTGCATTTCTACAAAAGGTATACTAGATGCTGATTCCAGCGCCATTCTTGCAGTACCACTGTAAGCTCGCACCAAGCCGCCTGTGCCCAAGTTTACGCCTCCATAATAACGAATTACGCCGACACACACATTGATTAAACCGCGCCCCTCTAATATTTGCAAAATCGGCTTGCCTGCCGTGCCAGAAGGCTCTCCCGCATCACTAAATCGCGGGACTACCATTAAATTTCCTTGGTCATCTAACGTTTTAACACGAAAGGCATACGCCAAATGGCTGGCGTTGTTATGTTGTGTGGCGATAGCGCGTAAAAACGCACCGACTTCTTGCTCAGACTGGCATTGTGCAGCCCATGCTAAAAATTTCGATTTAGTAATAATTTGTTCAGCAAAGCCCGTTTTTTCTACTGTAAGCAACGCTTAGCTCAGTCCTGTAATCTTGCCCTGCGAGTCAATATCTATGCGGCTGCTGGCAGGTATCTTGGGTAAACCAGGCATGGTCATGACATCACCACATATCGCAACCACAAATCCTGCGCCGCGCGATAAACGCAGCTCGCGTACTTTTAGCGTGTGGCCACTTGGTGCGCCGCGCAGCGCAGCGTCAGATGAAAATGAATATTGTGTTTTGGCGATGCAGATAGGGAGATTATTATAAAGTTTCTCCAGCGACTTAAGCTGAGAAGCCGCATCAGCGCTTAATTCTACGTTTTTGGCACCATACATTTTCGTCGCAATTGTTTCGATTTTTTTCAGTAAGTTATCACTATCTTTGTATAGCAATTTAAATTGCGATTTTTTCTGTTCAATTTCTGCCACCACCGCGTGTGCCAATTCGGCCGCACCGACGCCGCCCTCAGCCCAATGTTTGCAGATAATCGCATGACTACCGAGTGCTTCAACCTCGCGTTTTAGCGTAGCAACTTCCAAATCGGTGTCTTGTGTAAAATGGTTAATTGCAACAATCACTTGCAAACCAAAATTATCATGTAAATTATTAATATGTCGTTTTAAATTACTGATTCCATTAATTAAATTTTCTACATTTTCAACGCCTAATTCTTTTAGATCCATGCCGCCATGATATTTAAGTGCGCGTATAGTCGCAACAATCACTACCATATCTGGCTGCAAATTGGCTTTGCGGCACTTAATGTCGATAAATTTTTCAGCGCCTAAATCCGCACCAAAACCCGCCTCGGTAATCACGTAGTCAGCTAGCTTTAGCGCATTTTTAGTTGCCACTACCGAGTTGCAACCATGCGCGATATTGGCAAACGGACCACCGTGAATAATCACTGGCGTATGCTCAATCGTTTGAACTAAGTTTGGCTGAAAAGCATCCTTTAACAAAACCGTCATGGCGCCCTGTGCATCTAAATGCCTCACCAGTATCGGTTCTCCGGACATGTTTTTTGCAACTTGTATTTCGCCCAAGCGTGATTTCAAGTTTTCCAGATTTTCTGCCAAACAAAAAATCGCCATTACTTCCGACGCTACAGTAATATCAAAGCCGGTCTCGGTTTCATGGCGCTGCTGATGAAGCGTCGCGCGGCGCAAAGCACGGTCATTCATATCCATACAACGACGCCAAGTTATTGTTTTTAAATCAATATTTAGTGTATTCCCATGATAAATATGATTATCCACCAGTGCAGCAAGCAAGTTATTCGCCGCAGTAATCGCGTGGAAATCGCCCGTAAAATGCAAGTTGATATTTTCCATCGGTATCGCTTGCGCATAACCACCGCCCGTCGCTCCGCCTTTGATGCCAAAGACCGGTCCAAGTGAGGGTTCGCGGAGGCAAATAATGGCTTTTTTACCTATGTAATTGAGCGCGTCCGCAAGTCCAATCGTGGTAGTGGTTTTGCCTTCGCCAGCAGGTGTGGGGCTAATGGCAGTGACTAAGATGAGTTTGCCATTGGGATTTTTTTGAATTTTTGTTTGAAACTTAGGGCTAAGTTTGGCCATGAAGGGGCCATACTGAATCAAGTCTTCTGCCTGAGCATCCAACGCATTAGCGACTGTTGCAATTGGTTTCAGTGTGGCTGCTTGTGCAATTACAATATCGCTTAGCATTATTTTTTACCTAAAATGGAGCCTAAAACACCACGTATAATACTACGCCCTAGTTGTGAGCCGATTGAGCGTGCGGCAGATTTTGCGGCCGATTCTAATATGCTATCTGAACGCTTGCTTGAGCCAGTTAAAATGCCACCCCAATCAAACCCTCTGCCCGCCTCTGCTTTTGGTGAAGACTCTGCCGCGCGTTTGGTGAGAATTTCGTAGGCAGATTCGCGGTCAATTTGTTTTTCGTATACGCCAGCCACCAATGAATTTGCGATTACACTGACGCGTTCTGCATCGGTTGCAGGGCCAATACGGCTTTGTGGCGGGCAAATAAAGGTGCGTTCTACTGGCGTTGGAATCCCTTTTTCATCTAAAAACGAAACCAGCGCTTCACCCACACCAAGCTCAGTAATAGCGGTGCTGACATCCACTTTTGGATTTACCCTAAAGGTCTCTGCGGCAGAAGCTACTGCTTTTTGGTCGCGCGGCGTAAACGCCCGCAAGGCATGCTGAACACGGTTACCCAGTTGTCCAAGTACAATATCGGGAATATCAAGCGGGTTTTGGCTCACAAAATACACGCCCACCCCTTTTGAGCGAATAAGGCGAATCACTTGCTCGATCTTGCTCATTAACACTTGTGGTGCATCAGTAAATAGCAAATGTGCTTCATCAAAAAAGAACACCAGCTTTGGCTTTTCTAAATCGCCCACTTCTGGCAGTTTTTCAAACAAATCTGAGAGCAAACTTAATAACAACGTGGCATACACTCGCGGCGAGTTAAATAACTTATCTGAAGCCAAAATATTAATGACACCATAACCCTTGCTATCGGTTTGCATCAAATCGTCTAGGTTAAGCGCTGGCTCACCAAACAGCACATCACCACCCTCAGTCTCAATCTGAAGCAAAGCACGTTGCAAGGCACCTACACTGGCTGCGGAGATGTTGCCATATTGGGTTTGATATTCAGCAGAATGTTCAGCAGCAAATTGCGCCATTGCGCGCAAATCCTTTAAATCGAGCAATAGCCAGCCATTGTCATCTGCAATTTTAAAAATAGAGTTAAGTACACCGCCTTGCACATCGTTTAAATTGAGCATACGCGCCAATAACAGCGGACCCATCTCGGCGATGGTGGTGCGTACTGGGTGGCCTTTAACGCCAAATACATCCCAAAAAGTCACAGGATATGCTTGCGGTTTATAATCGGTTAAACCAAGCTGGGTCACGCGCGCGTCAACCTTTGGGTTGCCTCCGCCTGCCTGGCTCATGCCAGACAAATCCCCCTTCACATCGGCCATAAACACTGGCACACCAAGCTTAGAGAAGCCCTCTGCCAAGCTTTGCAAGGTCACGGTTTTACCTGTGCCCGTTGCACCAGCAATTAAACCGTGGCGATTGGCCATTTTGGGAAGGATGTAGCTACTGATTTCGCTATTCTTTGCAATTAAGATGGGATCTGCCATTAAAAATTACCTATTCAATTCAACGAATCTATATTATTTAAAACCGCTTGTCTTGTCTTAGCAATCTGCTCACTAATTTGCGCCTCTACTTGGTCGTCAGTTTCAAGCTTTTCCCAATCTTGTTCCCACGCAGTGAATAATACTTGACCTTGTTTTTTAGCATCAAGATCTAGCAAATTAGTTAAATCTCTCACCATATTAGCGTACTTCCAGCCATCAATAGGATTACCGCGCGATTTATCATCTGAATAATGCGCATAATTTACCACGGTTTGCAACTCGCCTAAGTTTTTAAGCACCTCAAACGAGGCCAAGCGCATGTTTTGATTGATATCGTTTTGATGGCCTTGCCAAGTATTATAGCCAAACCCACCAAGCGCAGTTAGCAAACTCACGAACGCCACGCTGTTAATTTTAATCTGATTGATTAACCAAGACCGACTAAAACGCTTTACCATTTTTATATTTCACCTTTTCCTGCTTTATTCACTAGCAATATAAGGGCATCCTCCAGTTGCTGCGCAGCCTTTTGCGCACGCGGTGTAGGGTTTTTAATGCTCATTAAATCGTAAGTAGGCCTTGCAAGGCCGATATAAAGCTTACTTTGCTTTTCATATATGGCGACACGGCAAGGTGCAAAGACTAGGAACTCCGGGTGATCTAAGAAAATATCTGTACCCAGACTAAGATTGCAATATGAATGTACTTCTTTAATCCCTTGAGGATCCATACCGCGCGCTTTAATATGGTCGGCAATTGGGAAATTGGCAGGGTTTACGAAATTCATACCTTCTGAGAGCGTTTTTAGGCTATCAATTACATCTTGATAACTCACGCCGTCTTTCACTTGCACCTCATAAATTGCGCTACTTTGCGCAACTCCATTTAAGCTTTTATTACTCACACAACTTGTTAGTGCAAACATTAAAACAAGTGGGAGCAGTGCTTTAAGCATTTTTGAAGAACTTTATATCGCGGAACGAGTCAGCTTAAAGGTCTCATCAACCGCTTTTCGGTCAAAACTTGGTGAGAGGAGTTCAATAAAGCCATAAATATAGCCTCGCATAAAGGCATCTTTGCGCACACCCAAATACGTGGTGCTAGGCGGAAACAGATGGCTACAATCTAGCCGCACCAAGTCTTTATCGCGCTCTTCATCAAACGCCATATTGGCAATTAATCCAATGCCTAAACCCAAGCCAACATAAGTTTTAATCACATCCGCATCAATTGCAGTAAGCACCACATTGGGCATTACACCAGCGTTATGAAACACTTTAGATACAGTGGTGCTTCCAGTAAACGCAAAATCATAAGTAATTAAGGGATAGCTTGCAACTTGCGCTAACGTGAGCGGCGATGCTTCTATCAAGCGATGACCTTTTGGTACCACTACACATCGATTCCACTCATAGCAAGGCAAGCAAAGAAGACGGCTATCTTGGCTAATTGCTTCAGTTGCTATGCCAATATCCGCCTCGCCACTAGCCACTTGCGCAGTCACTTGTGAAGGATTTCCCTGATGAATATTGAGTTTAACGTGCGGAAAAATTTCCATAAACTGCTTAACGGCTTTGGGTAGCTTGTAGCGCGCCTGCGTGTGTGTGGTTGCAATTGTCAAGGTGCCCGTTTCAACTTTGCCAAACTCATCGCCCACACGTTTGATGTTCTGCATTTCCAGCATCACGGTAGCCGCTAATTTAATAATGTGCTTACCTGGTTCGGTTACGCCTGTTAAGCGCTTACCATTGCGCTGAAATATTTGCAAATTGAGTTCGTCTTCGAGCAGTTGAATTTGCTTGCTAACGCCCGGTTGCGAAGTATGCAAGGCTTCTGCCGCAGCAGAAATACTTAAACCTTGTCGCGCCACTTCGTGAACATATTTTAATTGATGAAGTTTCATGCAAAGTCCCTTCAATTTTCTTTATAACTAAATCATATACCAAAATAACAAATCGGTATTAATTAATTATATAAACTACTGATATATTACGCGACTATATATAAAATGTGGGTGTTATAACGTGAATTTATACTATATTTTTGCAGGTTTTGTTGTTGGTCTGCTCGTTGGCCTCACTGGTGTGGGCGGTGGCTCGCTTATGACGCCAATTTTACTCATATTTTTTAATGTCAAAGCGGCTGTCGCAGTAGGTACAGATTTACTTTATGCATCCATCACAAAAACCGCTGGCATTTTTGCGCATGGCAAATTGGGAAATATTGATTGGAACATCGTCAAGTTGCTTGCATATGGGAGCGTGCCAGCCTCTATCATCACCACTTTATATTTAAGAACGCTGGATATCGCCTCTGATCACGCAGTATCAGAAATAAAATTTTGGCTGGGCGTCGCACTGTTGCTAACTTCACTGTCTGTTTTATTTCGCAATCAATTAGCAAAACTAGCTAAATCAGGGCATTGGATTAACCCCAAATATACGCCAATAGCTACAGTTATTTTAGGTGTTGTTCTTGGTTTTCTGGTCACCCTAACGTCTGTTGGGGCAGGTGCGCTTGGTGTTACCGCCTTGCTAATTTTGTACCCTAAGGCACCAATTACCAAAATTGTTGGTTCAGACGTCGCACACGCCGTACCACTGACTTTGGTTGCAGGTTTGGGGCACGTGACGCTTGGTACGGTAGATTACTCTCTACTTGGTACATTGCTCATTGGCTCAATCCCAGGCATATGGATTGGTAGTCACTTGAGCTCGAAAGTAGCTGAGCATTGGGTGCGCGTGGTGCTAGCACTAATTTTAGTATATGTAGGCCAAAAGCTTGCGTTCCCGCAATTTAATCAGTTGCTTGGTGTTTCAGTTTTGCTATTTATTGTGGCGTTAAAACAGCTTGGCTTAAGAAAAACCTAAGAAAAAGTAAGGTTTTACGTTAAAATAACGCCTCTTTGAAAAGCCGAACTAAAAATGTACAAATACGATAAATTAGACCAGCAAATTGTTGACGAACGCGTCGCTCAATACCGCGACCAAACGCGCCGCTACTTAGCTGGTGAACTCACAGACGACGAGTTTCGTCCGCTACGCCTGCAAAATGGACTCTATATTCAGCGACATGCACCAATGCTGCGCATCGCCGTGCCTTACGGCATGCTAAGCTCAAAACAGTTGCATAAACTGGCCGATATCGCCACAAGGTACGACAAAGGCTATGGCCACTTTAGCACGCGCCAAAACTTGCAACTTAACTGGCCGAAACTCGAAGATACGCCTGACATTCTAGCAGAGCTTGCAACGGTGGAAATGCATGCAATTCAAACCTCTGGTAATTGCATTCGCAACATTACGACTGACCAATTTGCTGGTATTGCACCAGACGAAATTATCGACCCACGCGCGATGGCTGAAGTTATGCGCCAATGGAGCACGTTCCACCCAGAGTTCGCCCTTTTGCCGCGCAAATTCAAAATCGCCGTTTCTGGAACCAAAGAAGACCGCGCCGTGGTACAAATGCACGATATCGGTATGGAATTTTATCCTGATGCACTAGGCAAAATGGCCATTAAAGTATGGGTCGGTGGCGGGCTGGGACGCACGCCAATACTAGGCGCGGTGATACGCGAGCATCTCGAGTGGCAACACGCCCTCACCTTTTGCGAGGCAATAATTCGTGTGTACAACCTACACGGACGTCGTGACAATATTTATAAAGCGCGCATTAAAATTTTGGTGAAAGCCCTTGGTATTGAAGAGTTCAAAAATCAAGTCGAGGCCGAATGGGCGCACTTAAAAGATGCGCCAAACACCATTACCGAAGCTGAATTGGCGCGGGTTGGCAAACATTTTGATGTGATGCCTTATGAAAACCTGCCCGCGAATGACGTCATTTTTGATAGCGCAATTGCAAGCAACCCCGCCTTTGCGGCTTGGGTTAAGCGCTGTGTGCATGCACATAAACAGCCGGGCTACCGTGCCATCACATTATCTTTAAAACCACACGGCAAGGCGCCTGGAGACGCAACCAGCGAACAAATGCACTTGGTTGCGGATTTGGCTGAGCAATACAGTTTTGGGGAATTACGCGTATCGCATGAGCAAAATTTGATTCTGGCCGACGTAAAGCTGAGTGACTTATTTGCGCTTTGGGAAAAAGCCCGCGCAAACGGCTTAGCAACCCCTAATATTGGCCTTCTCACAGACATTATTTGCTGCCCAGGCGGCGATTTCTGTAGCTTAGCAAATGCAAAATCTATCCCGATTGCCGAAGCGATTCAAATGCAATTCGACAATCTCGATTATTTGCACGACATCGGCGACATTGAAATCAACATTTCCGGCTGTATGAACGCCTGCGGCCATCACCACATTGGTCACATCGGCATTTTGGGCGTGGATAAAGACAGCGAAGAATGGTATCAAGTCTCGCTCGGCGGCAAGCAAGGCAATGACGCCAGCCTCGGCACCGTGATTGGCCGCTCGTTCGCTGCGGATGAAATGCCAGATGTGGTGCAAAAATTGATTGATGTGTACGTGAAAGAACGCACGCCGGAAGAGCGCTTTATCGACACCGTGCGCCGCTTAGGATTAGAGCCGTTCAAAGCCAATGTTTATGCAGCAAAGGAAGTGGCATGAGCAACTTAATACAACTAAAAAATGCCGTGGCTTCTGTTGTTGCAGATGATTGGACGATTGTGCAATTACCTGCCAGTCAAGTGGAAGAACGCAAGCAAGCAGGCAAAGTCGTGCTATTCAAACTGACTGGGGAAAAAACTGTGACTGACGAACAAATCGCCAACACAGAAATTCCCACAAGCGGCAATATTATCCTACCGTTAAGCGTTTTTATTGCGCGCAAGAATGAGCTTGAAAGTCGTCTTAGCCAAGGCACTGTTGGTGTCTGGCTTGCCACGCATGAAGTTCTTGAAGACCTGTTAAAGATGATTTCTGACATTAACCAATTACCTATAATCGCCGTGTTTGTCGAACGCTTTGCGGACGGACGCATTTTTTCGCTGGGTACCCTGTTGCGTTCACGTTATGGTTTCAAAAATGAACTGCGTGCGTTTGGCGACGTACTTCGCGACCAGCTATTTTTTTTAAAACGTGCTGGCTTTAGTAGTTTCCAAATCAGAGCAAATAGAAGTGCCGAAGAAGCAATCGCAAGCTTAAATGACTTTACAGCGCCTTATCAAGGTGCAGTGGATGAGCCGCGAGCCATATTTACCCGCTACAACCGAGGTGCATAAACAATGTCCGGTGAAGTCAGTTTTTTGAAGCCAAACACAAGCAACCCAGCGACTAATCCGACATTAACGGATGCGCTGAAAGCTAGCGTGCAAGCAAAGACTGGCAAAGTGCTGGATGAACTAAAAAATGCTGAGAAAACCTTCCAACCTATTACTTTTGCCAATAGTTTTGGTGCAGAAGACATGGTACTCACCGATATTATTCTAAAAAATCAACTTTCTATCGAGATTTTTTCGCTAGATACTGGTCGCCTTCCTGCTGAAACCTACGACTTAATGAGTGAAACAGAAAAACATTACAACACCAAGTTGAAAGTATATTTTCCACAAGCACAAACTGTTGAATTTTATGTTAAAAATCATGGTATTAACGCATTTTACGAGTCTATTGAGCTTCGCAAGTCCTGCTGTCATATGCGCAAAGTAGAGCCATTGCAGCGCGCCTTGAACGGCAAGAAAGCATGGGTAACAGGCATGCGTGCTGAACAAGCTACGACACGCTCAAACTTACCCGTGCATGAGTATGATGAAGGCAACAAACTAGAAAAGTTCAATCCGCTATCCGACTGGACAGAGCAAGAGGTCTGGGCATACATTCGCTTATACAATGTCCCTTATAATGCCTTACATGACCAGTTTTACCCAAGCATAGGCTGCGCGCCTTGCACGCGAGCTATTGCGATAGGTGAAGATGTGCGCGCGGGAAGATGGTGGTGGGAAGATCCCCAAAACAAAGAATGCGGACTTCACGTAAAAAATTAAATATATATATTAAACTATTGAAAATTATGAATAAAACTCCATTATCACATCTAGACTGGCTAGAGGCAGAAGCGATTCATATTCTGCGCGAAGTCGCTGGGCAATGCTCTAACCCAGTGCTACTTTTTTCTGGCGGTAAAGATTCCTTATGCATCTTGCGTTTGTCTGAGAAGGCATTTCGTCCAGGCCGATTTCCCTTCCCTCTCATGCACATTGACACGGGTCATAATTACAAGGAAGTGATAGATTTTCGTGACCAACGCGCGGCTGAGCTTGGCGAGCGCTTGATTGTGCGCTCGGTAGAAGACTCAATGAAACGCGGCACAGTAGTCTTAAAATCACCTGATGAGCCGCGAAACAAACACCAATCGGTCACTCTGTTAGAAGCGATTGAAGAACATGGCTTTGATTGCTGCATCGGTGGTGCACGTCGAGATGAAGAAAAAGCCCGCGCTAAAGAACGTATCATGAGCTTTCGTGATGAATTTGGTCAATGGGACCCAAAAAATCAACGTCCTGAACTATGGAATTTGTACAACGCCCGCTCGCACAAAGGCGAAAATATTCGTGCTTTCCCTATCTCAAATTGGACCGAAATGGACGTTTGGCAATATATCGAACGCGAGAATCTAGGGTTGCCAAGCATATACTTCGCCCATCAGCGTGACATTATCATGCGCGGTGACGCCATGATGCCAGCGAACGTAGCTTTGGCTTCTGGTGAAGTGATTAACGTGCCAAAAGCTGACGAAATCGTAACTAATATGCAAGTAAGGTTCCGTACAGTAGGTGACATTACGTGCACGGCTCCAGTGTTAAGTAATGCGGACAGCGTGAGTAAAATCGTATTGGAAACGGCTACTACAACCATTACAGAGCGCGGCGCGACACGCTTAGATGATCAGACCTCTGATGCTTCAATGGAGCAGCGCAAGAAGGAGGGTTATTTCTAATGGGTAATAATGTGCAACATAACGATTCACTGCTACGCTTTATGACTTGTGGAAGTGTAGATGATGGTAAAAGTACACTAATTGGACGTTTATTATTCGATACCAAAACGATTTTAGCAGACACACTCACACAAATTTCCAACACGTCGAAAAAGCGCGGCATGCAAGCTGTCGACTTATCTCTACTCACAGATGGTCTACAAGCGGAACGTGAGCAAGGCATTACCATTGACGTTGCCTACCGCTATTTCAGTACTGGCACACGCAAATACATCATTGCTGATGCGCCTGGTCACGAGCAATACACCCGCAACATGGTGACTGCCGCCTCTACTGCAAATTTAGCGATCATATTAATTGATGCTCGCAAAGGCGTACTTACACAAACTCGTCGTCATTCATATTTAGCGCATCTCGTTGGCATTCCACACATTGTAGTAGCGGTAAATAAAATGGATTTGGTGAATTATGACCAAGCAGTATATGACAAGATTTGTGCAGATTACAAGGCGTTTGCAAAGGAAATTGGTCTAGCACAAGTACGTGACATTCGCTTTATTCCTATGTCAGCCCTAAATGGCGATATGCTTGTTGACCGCTTAGACAATTTGCCGTGGTACAAAGGTGAAACCTTGCTAGAAATTCTAGAGAAAGCACCAGCCGCAAACACCGAAGCCAGCGAAGCGTTTCGTTTTCCTGTTCAATTCGTCTGCCGTCCGCATGCATCAGAGGACCATGACCTGCACGATTTCAGAGGATTTATGGGACGCATTGAAAGCGGTGATATTTCTGTTGGAGATGACGTAACCGTATTACCAAACGGCTACCAATCAAAAGTTAAATCTATTTTACTTGGCGAAAAATCCCTAACCAGTGCGCAAACCGAACAAAGTGTGACAATACTTTTGGCCGATGAAATTGATACTTCTCGTGGTGATATGATTGTAAAAACAAGTGCAAAAATTGAACCTACAAAACAAATAGAAGCGCATATTTGTTGGCTCTCAGAGACGCCACTATCTCCAGCGCGCACTTATGTTATCCGCCACACGACACGCGAAAGCAAAGCCAAAGTTGGCGCAATTGCCTATAAAGTTGATGTGAATACTTTAGAGCAACAAACCACATCGGATTTAAAGATGAATGATATTGCGCGAATCACATTTAAACTTGCTCAACCGCTCATGGTAGACAGTTACAGCAAAAATCGCGCGACAGGTGCGTTTATCGTCATTGATGAAAGCACAAACAATACCGTTGGCGCGGGCATGATTGTATAAATTATAAAATAGATTAAAATTAACATTAGTTTAATGAAGGATATAAAATGACTTACGTCGTTACCGAAAACTGTATTCAATGCAAATATACTGACTGTGTAGATGTTTGCCCAGTGGATTGTTTTGTAGAGGGGCCAAACTTTTTGGCAATCAATCCAGATGAGTGTATAGATTGCACACTATGCGTTGCAGAATGTCCCGCAGAAGCGATTTTTGCAGAAGATGATGTGCCAGATGATCAACAACAGTTTATCGCGTTAAACGCACGATTGGCTAAGATTTGGCCGATTATATCCAGCCGAAAACCACCAATGGAAGATGCGGATGCGATGCTTGGCGTACCTGGCAAACTTGAATTACTGATTGAATAAGATTGAAACTAACAAAAAGGAGGCTAATGCCTCCTTTTTGTTAGTCTATTTTGA
>JBJXDT010000023.1:0-18478 GCA_046153505.1 Methylophilaceae bacterium
TAGACCCAAAGGATGCGAGAAATATTATTGGGCTTGGTTTGCGTGAGTCAATTCATGCCTTGTTTGGTGACATTCCGCCTGAGCAAGCGCAAGCGTTAGCCAAGCAATACACTGCAAATTATTATGCGGGCGAGCAAGATATTCCACTATTTGAAGGTGCAAAAGCGCTGATAACCGAACTGAGCAGGCGCGGATATAAGCTGGCCGTAGCCACAGGCAAAGGAAGGCATGGGCTTAATTTAGCTTTGGACCGCGCAGGTTTCGGGCATTTATTCCATGCCACTAGAACTGTGGATGAATGCTTCTCTAAACCTCATCCACAAATGCTGGATGAACTAATGGATATTTTGGTCGTTCGACCAGAGCGCACCTTGATGATTGGGGACAGCAGCTATGATTTGCAAATGGCTGAAAACGCTGGCGTGCAGTCACTGGCAGTTACCTTTGGGGCGCAATCTGCCGACAAATTACTGAGGTATAATCCAAAAGGTATTTTTGATGAATTTAGCGAGCTAAGCTATTGGTTACTTCGTAATGCATAAAGCACAATGCCCAAAACTATAAAGTTTAATAGTCACGATTTGCACGAAAAAAGCACAGGCTTGCGTTTTCCTTTGCCAGCTTTGGGTGAGTTTGCGTGCGGATTTGTGATTCGCTTTGAAGGTAAGGCATACGCTTACATTAATCAATGTGCACATGTTCCAGTAGAGCTAGATTGGAACGAAGGTCAATTTTTTACCGTCAGCAAAGATTATTTAATATGCGCAACACATGGCGCGCATTACGCACCAGATTCAGGGCATTGCGTCTATGGGCCATGTAAGGGCAAAAGTTTGCAATCTTTGCCCGTGACAGAGATGAACCAAGAGATTACTATTCACATTGAACATTTAGGCAATTTCATACATAAATCCCATAAAATCAACAAAGTTTAATATTTAGGAAAACACATGGCTGAGCAAGACAATTGGCAACAAAAAACTATCGAGAAACTCGCATTATCAAGCTTAGATGAGCAAAAAAAATCTCGCCGCTGGGGTATTTTATTTAAAACTCTCACTTTTATTTACTTATTTGGTACCTTGTTTGCAATTATGGGCTGGTTTGGTGAAGGTAAGTCTAGCTCTAGTCCGCACACCGCAATTATCGACCTAAATGGCGTCATCGAGGCGGGTGGTGAGGTAAATTCAGATTCTGTGATTACTAGCCTAAAAGATGCCTATGAAAGTAGCGGCACCAAAGGTATTATTTTGCGCATCAACAGCCCAGGCGGTAGCCCAGTGCAAGCTGGCATAATTAATGACGAAATTCGTCGTCAAAAAGCCCTTCATCCAAAAATCCCCGTGTATGCGGTGGTTGAAGATATTTGCGCCTCTGGTGGTTATTATATTGCTGTAGCAGCAGATAAAATTTACGTGGATAAAGCGAGTATTATTGGTTCTATCGGAGTGCTGATGGATGGTTACGGTTTTACTGAGGTGATGAAAAAAGTCGGCGTTGAGCGTCGCTTAATGACAGCGGGCGAGAATAAAGCCATGTTAGACCCGTTTTCACCAGTTAACGAGAAACACAAAGCGCTTGCGCAAGCCATGTTGAATGAAGTGCATGAGCAATTTAAAGCTGTTGTTCGCCAAGGTCGTGGCGCGAGACTGCACGAAACACCGGAAGTCTTTAGTGGATTGTTTTGGAGCGGTGAGCAAGGCATTAAACTCGGTCTTGCTGATGCGCTAGGAAGTGCTGATTACGTGGCGCGCGAAGTCATTAAGCAAGAAGATATTATCGATTACACCTACCAAGAAACCGTCGTGGACCGCTTTGCCAAACGCTTAGGGGCGAGTATGGCGAAATCGATAGGGCTTGATACGATGACAAAAGGCTTGCAGTTGAGGTAATCTTGATGAGTCCCGCGGGGCGGATTGGCTTGCACAACCCGCCGTAGGAGATATTGCAACTCCTAAAATCTTTCCTCGGTGCAATAGGCTTCGCAATTGACGCGCATCAACCCGCATAAGTCTTGTCTCGATGGGCAGTGGCTATTTTAGCTTTTTGGTATGATTAATCAACCCATTGGTGGAACTGTCGTAGTTGCCCACCACTTCGTCATTCGTCAGTTGTGGCAGTATTTGGCTGGCGATTTGTTTGCCATATTCGACGCCCCATTGGTCGAAGCTGTTGATGTCCCAAATGATCCCTTGCACGAATATTTTGTGCTCATACATCGCAATGAGCTTGCCCAATGTGTTTGGCGTGAGCGTGTCAAACATAATTGAGGTGGTGGGGCGGTTGCCTTCAAACGTTTTGTGTGGCAAAAGCGCTTCTAGCGCATCACCCTTAATGCCTTGTTTTACAAGCTCTGCGCGTGCTTCGTCTTTGGTTTTTCCTAGCATTAACGCCTGAGTTTGGGCTAAGAAATTTGCCAGTAAAATTTTGTGATGCGCGTAGCCGTTTTTGCCAATTGCGTAGTGACTATGTACAGGCATTAAGAAATCAGCAGGGACAATTTGCGTGCCTTGGTGAATAAGCTGGTAAAACGCATGCTGGCCATTGGTGCCAGCCTCACCCCAAACCACTGGGCCTGTTTTATATTGAACGCGTGTACCTTCGCGGCAGATAAATTTCCCGTTACTTTCCATATCTGCTTGTTGCAGATAGGCTGGGAAACGCGCCATTCCTTGGTCGTAGGGCAGTATTGCGTGCGTGTCGACATGGAAGAAGTTGTTGTACCAAATGCCAATCAAGGCCATGATAACGGGAATGTTTTGCTCGAGCGGCGCGGTTTTGAAATGGTTGTCCATCTCGTGAGCGCCAGAGAGCAGCGCTTCGAAATTATCCATGCCCACCCATAATGCAATCGACAAACCAATGGCTGACCAAAGTGAGTAGCGACCGCCAACCCAATCCCAAAAGGCGAACATATTGGCGACATCGATGCCAAACTCTTGCACAGCCTTGGTGTTGGTGGAGAGCGCAACAAAATGCTTAGCAACATGCGAGTCTTTTATGGCTGCATCTAAAAACCAGGTGCGCGCAGAAAGCGCATTGGTCATGGTTTCTTGTGTGGTAAAAGTTTTAGAGGCAACAATAAACAAGGTTGTTTCAGGGTTGCATTTGTTCAGCGCACGCATCAAATGCGCACCGTCGATGTTTGACACGAAATGCATGGTCAAATCGGGGTGACCGTAAGGCGTAAGTGCGTCACAAGCCATTACAGGGCCTAAATCTGAGCCACCAATACCAATGTTCACAATATCTGTAATGCGCTTACCACTGTAGCCTGTCCATGCGCCGCTGCGCACTTGCTCGGTAAATTCGCGCATGTGCTTGAGTACTGCATTTACTTCTGGCATAACATCTTTACCATCGACCATGATAGGCGCGTTGCTTCGGTTGCGCAGGGCAGTGTGCAATACAGCACGATTCTCGGTAATGTTGATTTTTTCACCCGCAAACATGCGGTCACGCCAGGTTTCAATATTAGCTTCTCGCGCCATTTGCATAAGCAATGGCAAGGTTTCTTGAGTGATGCGATGCTTGGAGTAGTCGAATAGAATATCCGTGAATTTCAAGCTGAATTTTTCGAAGCGTTTCGGATCTGCTGCGAATAAGTCGCGCATGTGAACTTTGAAGATGTCACGCTGATGTGAGCAGAGTTTTTCCCATGCTGGGTATTGAATTAAGTGTGCCATTTTATTTTATAAACAATTGGTTATATGTATTTATTAATTTGTTTTATTAAGTTCTAAAATCACTCCACTTAGCGGTGGAATCGTCATTAACAATGAGTGTCCTTGATTCATCCAAGGTATGCTTTCACTATTTAAGCCAGCACCGTTACCTTGGTTGCTACCGCCATAGCATTCTGCATCGCTATTAAATATCTCCCGATAATCACCCGCTTGTGGCACGCCGATGCGGTAACCTTTGCGCAACACAGGCGTAAAGTTGAGTACTATTATAACAAAACTGCCGTCACGGGCACGTCTAATGTAACTTATTACAGATTGGTCATGGTCGTGACAATCTATCCATTCAAAGCCCAGCACTTCAAAATCTAAATCGTAAAGCGCTGCGTGAGAGCGATAGAGATTGTTTAAATCATGGGTCGCAAGTTGAACGCCTTTTTGGAAGCTGTTATCTAGCAAGTGCCAATCTAGACTATTGTTCACATTCCATTCTCGGCCTTGCGCAAATTCATTGCCCATAAAGTTGATTTTTTTACCTGGATGCGTCATCTGAAAGGTAAGTAACAGGCGCAAATTGGCGAATTTTTGCCATGCATCTCCTGGCATTTTGTCGAGCAATGATTTTTTGCCATGAACCACTTCGTCATGAGAAAACGGCAACACAAAGTTTTCTGTGTACGCATAAAGTTGACCAAAGGTTAATTTGTCATGATGATAACGGCGGTGCACTGGGTCGTTTTGCATATAGCTCAGCGTGTCGTTCATCCAGCCCATATTCCATTTCATGCTGAATCCTAAACCACCAATATGAACTGGGCGTGACACTGCAGGCCAAGCGGTAGATTCTTCGGCAATCGTGAGTGCGCCAGGGAAATCTTGATGTACTAGCACGTTTAATTGTTTAATAAAGTCAATCACTTCTAGATTTTCACGGCCGCCAAATTTGTTAGGCAGCCATTCGCCAGTTTTACGCGAGTAATCAAGATAAAGCATGGAGGCGACAGCATCAACACGCAAACCGTCAATATGAAATTCTTTAAGCCAAAAATATGCGTTAGAAATTAAAAAGTTGCGCACCTCGTTGCGGCCGTAATTAAAAATATATGTGCCCCAGTCTTGATGTTCGCCTAAACGTGGGTCTTCATGCTCATAAAGTGCTGTACCGTCAAAACGCGCCAGCGCCCAATCATCTTTAGGGAAGTGCCCAGGCACCCAATCTAAAATTACGCCAATATTGGCTTGATGGCAGGCATCGATTAAAAAGCGCAAATCGTCTGGTTTGCCAAAGCGGTTGGTTGCTGCAAAATAGCCTGTTGTTTGATAACCCCAAGACTCATTCAACGGATGCTCAGTAATTGGCAATAATTCAATATGCGTATAGCCCATATCCACTACATAAGGAACTAATTGCAAGGCTAACTCGCGATAGCTAAGAAACTCGCCTTCTGCGTTACGTTTCCATGAGCCTAAATGTACTTCATAACAATTAAAGGGAGCGTGAAGCCAATCTTGATTGCCGCGCTGAGAAAGCCAGCTATCGTCATTCCATTTGTGTTGATCACTGTTTGAAACCTTAGCCGCTGTGCCTGGGCGCATTTCAAATTCGCGCGCATATGGATCAGCTTTAACCATGATTGCACCAGTGTTGCGATTACGAATTTCAAATTTATACAGTTCATTTTCAGCTAAATGGGGAATGAAAAGCTCCCACACGCCTGTGCCACCGCGAACGCGCATTGGGTTAACGCGACCATCCCATTGGTTGAAGTTGCCAATAACACTTACCCGTTCTGCGTTGGGTGCCCATACAGCAAAACGTGTACCAGACACACCTTGGTGGGTCATTAAATGCGCGCCAAACGCTCTGTAGGCCTCGTTTAAGCGGCCTTCACCAAACAAATGAAGCTCATCATCGGTGAGCGTCGGCCAAAAGCTATAAGTATCTGCAATTTCAATGGTTTTATGTGGATACTGTATATTGAGTTCGTATGGAGCTTCTGGCGCCGTTTTGCCATGCCATACAAATAAACCTTCGTCATGAATGCGGTCTAATTCCACCCATTTTGTTTTGATTTTAAGACCGACCTTTTCGGCATAAGGCAAAAATGCACGAAATACAAATTGCTTATTGAGTTGGTGTAAGCCTAGGTATGCAAAAGGGTCATGGTGTTTTGCGCCAAGAATTAAATTTAGATCGTGTGATGTTGATTGCTTCAAAGTAATAAATTTTCAATTAAATAGCGGTTATGGCTAGATTATACCTCGTAATCAAGCCTATAATGGAAACGAATAGCCACATAACTTTGCCCATTTATGATATTTATGTGTGCGTTCAATTTTACGCAAGGGGGCAAACAGAAAATGCAAGATCAAAACTCTTCTAGATTTATTAGTGCGATCACTAAAAACACTGTTGCATTAATTTTGGCTGGCGGACGCGGTACCCGATTGAAAGATCTTACTAACCGTCGCGCCAAACCAGCTGTACCATTTGGCGGCAAATTTCGAATTATCGATTTCCCGCTATCTAATTGCGTTAACTCTGGCATTCGCCGAGTTGGCGTTGTTACACAATATAAATCACACAGCTTAATTCGCCATATCCAGCGCGGCTGGAGCTTCTTAAAAGCCGAATTTGATGAGTACATTGAGTTATTGCCCGCGTCACAGCAAAATGAACACGAGGAGTGGTACAAAGGTACGGCAGATGCGGTTTATCAAAATCTTGATATTTTAAAAGAAAGTGAAACTGAATATGTGCTTATATTAGCTGGCGACCATGTATACAAAATGGACTATGGTCAGTTGTTAGCAACACACGTCAGAAAAAACGCAGATATGACAGTCGCTTGTATTAATGTACCACTAGAAGATGCAAAGGGTTTTGGTGTACTTGCGGTGGATGGAGAAGACCGCATTATAGAGTTTGCTGAAAAACCAGAACATCCTAAACATATGCCTGAAGACAAAACACAAGCATTTGCCAGTATGGGTATTTATGTCTTTAACGCGCAGTTTTTATATGAGCAGTTGGAACGTGATGCTGCCGACCCAAGCTCTGCAAATGATTTTGGCGGCAACATTATTCCTTACTTAATATCGCGTGCACGTGTCTATGCGCATCGTTTTTCTGATAGTTGTGTGGGTGCAAAAAGTGGTTTTTACTATTGGCGCGATGTGGGCACAATTGATGCCTATTGGGAAGCCAATATGGAGCTTACTCGAGTAACGCCAGAACTTAATATGTATGATAAGCACTGGCCAATTTGGACATATCAAGAACAGTTGCCACCAGCCAAATTTGTGTTTCAAGATGAAGGCAGAACCGGTAAAGCGACCGACTCCATAGTCTCAGGAGGTTGCTTGATTAGCGGTTCATGCGTGGTGAGTTCGGTGCTTTTCTCGAATGTGCGTGTACATAGCTATTGTAATATCGAAGGTGCAGTGATTATGCCCAACGTGGTAGTGAATCGTCATGCTAAGCTTAAAAATGTGATTATCGATAAAAGCGTCATTATTCCTGAAGGTATTGAGATAGGTTTTGATTTGAAAGCGGACATGGGTCGTTTTTATGTTACCGAAAAGGGAACAGTTTTAGTCACACAAGATATGCTCAATAAAATGTAGCTTAATTAATGTTCAAACTTACCGTTAAATAGTTACAAACCAGCAGGGTAGCAAATGATACAACCTAAACTTTTAATTTCACTCTATTGGCATATGCATCAGCCAGACTATCGCGACTCACTGACTGGCGAATACGTATTGCCTTGGACTTATTTGCACGCTATTAAAGACTATAGCGATATGGCGTATCACCTAGAAGCCAATCCCAAAGCGCGTGTCAGCTTTAATTTTGTGCCGATTTTGCTCGAACAGCTAGAAGATTATGCCAACCAGTATAAAACACGTTTCGTTAAAGACCCGATTTTAAAACTACTTGGCGCTAAAGACCTTTGGATGATTTCGCGCAAAGAGCGCAGGCTGATTAAAGACAGTTGCTTTAAGAGCTTCCACGAAAAAATGCTAAAGCCCTTCCCAGATTACGAGCGGCTTTATAAGATGTTCCAATTTTTGACTGAAGATGGTCGAGATGATTTGATATATCTTTCTGGTCAATATCTGTCTGATCTGCTAGTGTGGTATCACCTTGCATGGATGGGTGAAAGTGTTAGACAAAACAATGCCTTAGTAAAAAAATTGATGGCCAAAGGCAAACAGTTCAGCAATGAAGATAGGTTAGCTTTATTCGATTTAATTGGCGAATTAATTACCAACTTAATTCCGCGCTACAAAAAATTAGCACAAGCGGGACAAATAGAACTTACAAGCACGCCTTATCACCATCCTATTTTACCTTTGTTGATCGATTTTGAAACCACACATGATGCAATTCCAAATGCAATTTTACCTAAGTGCAAAGCTTACGTTGGAGGAAAACAACGCGCGCTTGAACATATCCGTGACGCGCAAACTTCACATAAAAAGCGCTTCGGCATAGCGTCTCACGGCATGTGGCCCTCAGAAGGTGCTGTTTCAAAAGATAGTTTATTGTTAATGGCGCAAGAGGGAGTGGATTGGGCAGCATCTGGCGAGAATGTATTAGTCAATAGTTTGCGCAAGTCTAACCCGAGCAAGGCGCTGGTTTCTCGGCATGATTACCTTTATAAGCCTTATAAAGTAAGCAATGGCGATAACGAAATCATGTGCTTCTTTAGAGATGACAGGCTTTCCGACAAAATTGGTTTTGAATATTCCAAAATTCATAGCGCAGAAGATGTGGGAGATTTTGTGCGCACTTTGGAGCACATTTACCAGACTTACCAACGTGAGGAAAACCCCGTGGTGAGCGTCATTTTAGACGGTGAAAATGCTTGGGAATATTATCCTTATAACGGACACTATTTTTTAACGGAGTTGTATGAAGCGCTGGCTAACCACCCGAATATTGAAATGGTAACCCCATCGGACGTGGTAAAAAGCATTAAAAATCCTGCTAAAAATCTTAAAAGCAATTATAAAATTCACTGTGGCAATTTGCCTGAAATCTCCGCTGGAAGCTGGGTGTATGGCACATTTAGCACTTGGATTGGCAGTTTAGACAAAAATCGCGGCTGGGATTTACTATGTAATGCCAAAAAAGTTTACGATAAAGTAATGAAGGCAAACAAACTAAGTGCGGAAGAAAAGAAAAAATGCGAAAGACAACTTTCCGTTTGCGAAGGCTCTGATTGGTTTTGGTGGTTGGGTGACTATAATGCGGCTATGAGCGTGAGTAGTTTCGACCAACTTTATCGCCGCAATCTTACTAATTTGTATGTGCTACTTAAATTACCTGTCCCCGATGAGCTTGACACACCTATCAGCGTTGGTGATTTTGTAAACGCTGCCAATGACACCAATAGTGGCACAATGCGTCGCGGCCAAGAAAACTAATTTGTGAAAGTCTCAAATATCCATCGGCAAGCGGGTGTTTTGTTGCATATTAGCTCCTTACCTTTGGGTGCGCTTGGACCAAGTGCTTATCAATTTGTGGATTTTTTACACCAAGTTGGTGCAACGGTTTGGCAAACCTTGCCATTAAATATGCCGCATGCTGATGGTTCGCCATACCAATGTTTAAGCGCCCATGCGGGCAACCCAGCTTTTATCAGCATGAAAATACTAGTAGATGAAAAGCTGTTATCAGCCGAAGATTTGACGATTTACATGACCAACCGTTCGCCAGAGTTGAAGCAAAAACTAATTGAAAAAATATTCATTGCGCTGAGTAAGCAGCCACAATCGCCGCAATACCTCGCTTTTAAAAAGTTTTGTCGTAAGCACGCCAGTTGGCTAGATGATTTTGCCTTATTTTTGTTGTTACGTAAGCAATTTGAAAACGTCAGCTGGAACAAATGGCCTGATGTGTACAAAAAGCGCGATGCGAAAGCGCTGAATCAAATCAAAAAACTCTATCAAGATGAAATTGACGAGATTAAATTCACTCAGTTTTTGTTTTTTCAGCAATGGGCTTCACTAAAAGCTTACGCCAACCAAAAAGGCGTGGCAATGTTTGGCGATGTGCCGATTTTTGTGGCTTATGATAGCGCCGACGTTTGGGCGAATCCTGAATTATTTAAACTTGATAAACGTTGTAATATGAAAGTAGTTGCTGGCGTGCCGCCTGATTATTTTTCAGCAACAGGTCAGCACTGGGGTAATCCACACTATAACTGGCAAGCTATGAAAGCCGATGGTTTTAAATGGTGGCTGGCGCGCATGGCGACGCAAAATAGTTTTTTTGATATGGTGCGCATCGACCATTTTAGGGGCTTGCAGGCAGCTTGGGAAATTCCAGCAAATGAAGAAACCGCGATTAACGGCAAATGGAAGCTGGCGCCAGGCGCTGCCTTGTTGGAGGCGATAACAAAACGTTTCCCGCGTATGTGTTTGGTAGCAGAAGATTTAGGCCTGATTACGCCACAAGTCAACGCGTTACGTGCAAAATTTAAACTTCCAGGCATGAAGATTTTACAGTTTGCTTTTGGTAGCGGGGATGATAATTATTATCTGCCAAGTAATATCGAAGCCAATAGTGTGGTTTACACAGGCACGCACGACAATCACACCACCGTGGGCTGGTACAACACCATAGAGCCACACGCCAAACAACATCTGCATGCAGTTTTGGCTAAAGATAACCCAAAAATACCAGCAGATTTGGTGCAAATGG
The DNA here is from genome assembly GCA_046153505.1 of Methylophilaceae bacterium. GTDB lineage: Bacteria > Pseudomonadota > Gammaproteobacteria > Burkholderiales > Methylophilaceae > JBJXDT01. Next base: position 10,399 of record JBJXDT010000023.1, read on the forward strand.
CGCTAGCCACCAAGGCTAATTTGGCGATTATCCCAATGCAAGACATTTTGGGTTTGGATGGCTCACATCGCATGAACACGCCTGGTACCATGGAAAATAACTGGCGCTGGCATTTTAGTTGGCCGCAACTTACGTTAGAATTAGTTGCGCAGTTTGCGCAAGCCATAAAAGCAACGGGACGTGTACAAGTTAAAAAATAACATGACAAAATCCATAGGCATTGATATTGGCGGCACCAACTTACGCTTAGGCGTTTTTGATGATTTGACTTTGCTTGAAGAATCGCGTCACCAAGCGGAATTTTCGCAGATTTGCAAAAATAACAATCCCAATGAGGCTTGGCAAAAAATATTGCATGTGCTAGCTGAAGCAATATCCATGCGCCTCTCAGAACATCCAGATATTCAGACCATTGGCATTGGCTTCCCTGGATTTATAGATCCACACACGCAAACGCTCGCTCAATCTCCTAACTTACCTGGCTTAATAAATGTGAATTTAGCCGCTGATTTAAGCAAGCTCGTTGGTAAAAAAGTCATTGTAGAAAACGATGCCAATGCTGCCGCTTATGGTGAATATTGCCTGTTAAAAAAACCTGAAACAGGTTTAATTTATTTTGGTTTGGGTACAGGCGTGGGAGGCGGACTGATTCAAGCAGGTAAACCTTTCGTTGGCTTTCATGGCTGCGCAATGGAGGTTGGACACATCATCGTAAAACCGTATGGCAGGTTGTGTGGCTGCGGCAATAAAGGCTGTATGGAGCAATATGCCTCCGCCAGCGGTGTTGTGCTGAGCTACACCAATCAGAAGCTAACTGCGCACGAAATCGCCAAGCTTGCTAGAGCAGGTGATAAAGTGGCGCAAGCTGCCTACATTAAGGCGGGTGATGCGCTGGGAACTGCTTTGGTACACGTGCAAAAGGTGGTGGATGTGCCAAATGTGGTGATTGGCGGCGGCATGAGTGGCGCTTGGGATTTAATGCAAAGCGCGTTTGATGCAAAATTAGAAGCTGATTTACTCGCTGTGTTGCGCGGCAAAATAAATGTGACAATTTCAAAAAGTGGCGACCAGGCAGGCATGTTGGGAGCAGCACTTTTATCCTTGTTAGATATGAATACAGCTTGACTGTTGGTCACAATGGGCTTTGTTATCTTTAAAAATTACAAACTTGCCATATTTCCGTCATATTGAAAATTAAATCATACGTTACAATTTGGTGAATATATAGTTTTATTCGGCATCTAAATGTTAAGTAAAATCAATAATCTAAAATTCAATTCTGTAGGCATCTAATGGATCAAGTTTCTCCAAGTTTTCATGATTTTAGCATCTCACTTGAACTTAAGGATTTAATACTTAGCGCGCGTTACCAGCCGATTGTAAATCTAAGTAACGCAACGATTTTGGGTTATGAGGGACTAATTCGTGGTCCAAAAGGTAGGCATCATGAGCCTTTAGTGTTGTTGGCTGAAGCAAAAGAGCATGGCATATTGAATGAACTAGAACAGCTAAGCGCAAAAACTATATTAGATACTTTTTCCAGAAAAAGAAATTTAAATAAGCTATTCATCAATATTAACCCAGAATGCCTTGTCGACAGAAAATCCAGTACAGTTTTAACGCAAGAAAATATTTATAATTTAGGTCTAGATCCGCACAATATTGTGATAGAACTGACCGAAAGCTCACCTACTTTCGATTTCAAATTGTTGCGAAAAGCAACTGAATTTTATCGCAATAAAGGCTTTGAATTTGCGATGGATGATTTAGGTGAAGGATTTTCAAGTCTACGCTTGTGGTCTGAGCTTGAGCCAGAGTACGTTAAAATTGATAAACACTTCATTCATCACATCAACCTTGACCCACTTAAGCTTGAATTTGCTAAATCCATTCAGCAAATCGCAGAAAATTCTGGTGCGCAGGTGATTGCAGAAGGTGTTGAGACCGAGGCAGAATTGAATGTTATTAGAAGTCTTAATATTGCCTATGGGCAGGGTTATTTTTTTGGGAAACCAGAAATCGAACCGCTTATACAGATTGATGAGAACCTAAAAAGTATCATTGCAAAGAGCCGTGTCAATTTGGTTTTGACTCAACGTAATTATCTTCGAAGCAAGGATAATCTGATTAAATTGGTTCGCTATTCACCTCCAATTTCTCCTGACACGATTAATGATGAAGTTTTTCATACATTTCAAAGCAATCCTAATCTTAATGCAATCGCGGTTGTGGAAGGTAAGAAGCCAATAGGGTTAGTTAGCCGCTATACTATGATTGATAGCTTTTCTAAGCCGTACAGTCGAGAACTTTTCGGCAAGAAAACCTGCGATTTTTTTATGGATAAAAATCCTTTAATTGTAGAAAAAGATATGGCAATACATGAACTTAGCGATTTGATCACCAATATGGAACCTTATCATTTATCAAACGGGTTTATCGTAACCAATGATGGAGACTATCTTGGATTGGGCAATGGGCACGATCTTTTAAGGCAAGTAACACAGATGCAAATCAAGGCGGCACGCTACGCAAACCCGCTTACATTGTTGCCTGGAAATGTACCAATTAATGAGCATATAGATCACTTACTTAAGCAGAAAATTGAGTTCTGGGCTTGCTATTGTGATTTAGATAATTTTAAGCCGTTTAATGACGCTTACGGCTTTGGTCGTGGGGATGATTTGATTAAATATGTGGGTAATTTACTGACAAGTGTTACTTCAGCAGATATTGACTTTGTAGGGCATATTGGCGGAGATGATTTTATTATTGTATTCCAAAGTGATAATTGGGAACACCGTTGCAAAAAAATTCTTGCAGAGTTGGAATTGGCGATGCCAACTTTTTACGACCCAGATGACGCAGCAAGGCGAAGTATTGAAGCAATAGACAGGCAAGGTGAAAAGCTTAAATACCCAATCGGTAGCATTTCAATAGGTGTTGTAAATGTCAATAACACTGATTTTTCAAGTCACTACGAAGTTGTTGGTGCCATCTCACGCGCAAAGAAACAAGCAAAACAAATTTCAGGGAACAGTATTTTCTTGGAGCGTCGTACAGGGAAGTTCTCTACAGCTTCTTAATTTAACTTGTGTCGCTCTAAAGCCCATCCTACATGTTCTCGAACTAATTCGCTGGCATCGTTTTCTCGTGCTTTTAATGCGCCAATCACCTCAGGCGAACTAGGTGCATTGCCTAATCCCACGGCAATGTTGCGTAGCCATTGTGTGTAACCGATTCGATAAATGGCGTTGCCAGCCATTTTTTGTTTAAACGCTGCCTCAGACCAGCCAAAGCATTCGACAAGGCTAATGTCATCTAGTCCGTTACGAACATTAAAATCAGGCGTTTGTGTAATTTCTGCAAATTTATTCCACGGGCACACTAATTGGCAATCGTCACAACCATAGACGCGGTTGCCTATCAATGGCCTAAACTCAACAGGTATAGTGGTTTTGAGTTCAATGGTGAGATAAGAAATGCAGCGTCTTGCGTCCACTTCGTATGGCGCGACAATGGCTTTGGTAGGGCAAACGTCGATACATGCAGAGCATGTGCCGCAATGGTTGCTTGGTGTTTCGTCAATTGGCAAGGGCAGGTTAGTGTAAATTTCCCCTATAAAGAACCATGAGCCATGGTCTTTATTAATTAACAAAGTATGTTTGCCGCGCCAACCCAAGCCAGCTTTCTCAGCAAGTGCTACCTCAAGCACTGGCGCACTATCTGTGAACACGCGATACTCAAAACTTGGAGATAGTTTGGCAATCTCATCGCACAGCTTTTGCAGTTTTTGTCGCATCACTTTGTGGTAATCGCGGCCTAAAGCGTAACGTGAAATAAATGCTTGCTCACTATTTTTCATGACTTGCCAGCTATCTTTGGCTTTGGGCGGTAAGTAATCCAAGCGCGCCGAAATTACACGGATCGTATTTGGCACTAATTCAGGAGGGCGAGTGCGCTTGATACCGTGTTTTGCCATATAATCCATGTCACCATGAAAACCTTTTTTCACCCAATTCTGATGTGCAAATTCAGCTTCAGTCAAATTGGTATCAGTAATACCAATTTCGTTAAAGCCGAGTGCTGCGCTAAGCTTTTTAATGTCGGCGACAAGCTGGATATATTCGTTAGTGATGCTCATGGCGGGTAATTTTACACTCGAATTGCCTGACGAAGCTGCCACACTTGAAGCGGGGCGTGAATTTGCAAAGAAACTTCACAATGGCTTGACCATTTATTTGCATGGCGATTTAGGTGCAGGAAAAACAACATTTGTACGCGGTATATTGCACGGTTTGGGCCACACAGGCAAAGTAAAAAGCCCAACTTATACCTTGGTTGAGCCATATTTGACTTCAGGATTCAATGTTTATCATTTTGATTTATATCGTTTTAACGATGAAGATGAATGGGAAGCAGCAGGCTTTAGGGAATACTTTAATGTTGATTCTCTTTGTTTGGTAGAGTGGCCAGAAAATGCGGAAAATTTGTTACCGAAGCCAGATTTTGACATTAAAATGAGTGTGTTAGGAAACGGAAGAAAACTTGAAGCAATTGCTCGCTAAATCTCGTCTGATTAAATTATTATTGATTGGTGTCTGGCTATGCGCTAGTTTAAATGCGTTGGCGGCCAATGTGATTACTGCCGCGCGTGTTTGGCCTGCGCAAGATTACACGCGCGTTACGTTTGAGGCTAGCTCGCCCCTTAAATATCAACTACTGGTATTAAAAAATCCTGATCGTTTGGTGCTGGATATTGAAGATGTAGATTTGAACATTGCATTAAAGGCGCTTACAGATAAGATTTTATCGAGCGACCCTTATATTAAACAAGTGCGTGCGGCCAAATTCAAAGCCAATGTCGTGCGTGTTGTTGTCGATTTAAAGGGTGAGGTTAAATCGAATTTATTTGCCTTGTTGCCAGCTGGAGATTACAAATACAGGCTGGTGCTGGATATATATCCCCTACAAGACCCCCTGATGGCGATGCTTGAAAATCGTGACAATCCTAACGTTCAACCAAAGCCAGAGGTAGAGCCATTGCCACCAATCGCTGGAAATACGGAAGAACCAGAGGCGATGCCGCCTGAGTACAAATCACCCGAAATAACGCCGCAAACCACGGAAAAATTACCACCTTTGACCACGGATAAAACGTTAGCAAGTAAAGAGGGTGAACGCATAATTACCATTGCGATTGATCCAGGACATGGTGGTGAAGACCCTGGCGCACATGGCGCAAACGGAACGCGTGAAAAAGATTTGACGCTCGCGATTGGCAAAAAACTTAAAGCCTTGATAGATGCAGAACCTAATATGCGCGGCATTTTGACGCGCGATGCAGATTTTTTTATTCCGCTACATGGTCGAGTTGTAAAGGCACGGAATATGAAGGCGGATTTATTTGTCTCAATTCATGCCGATGCCTTTACCAACCAAGCGGCGCGCGGTTCCTCGGTATTTGCGCTTTCTGAACGTGGCGCTACCAGCGCAAGTGCGAGATATTTGGCAAAAAAGGAAAACGAGTCTGACTTGATCGGTGGTGTGAGTTTGGATAATAAAGACCCAGTATTGGCGCGAACTTTACTGGATTTATCACAAGCTGCCACGATTAACGATAGTCTAAAGTTAGGCAAAGCCGTACTTGGCCAAGTGGGACAGGTGAATAGTCTGCACAAAGGTTCGGTAGAACAAGCTGCATTTGCCGTGTTAAAGTCGCCAGATATCCCCTCAATTTTGGTGGAGACAGCGTTTATTAGCAACCCTGAAGAAGAGCGTAAATTAAATAGTGAAGAGCATCAAGAAAAGCTAGCAGCATCAATTCTGGCAGGCATAAAAAAATATTTTGCAGCAAATCCAGCGCTTGCTAAAACAAAAGTTGCAGATAAATAAGGTGCAAAAAAGCTATAATTAAATCGTGGCATTTGAAGAAATTGCCCACAATAAAATAATGCCAAACTCCAACCAACAAGATATGCAAGATGCAATTGACTTTGAGATGGTAAATACCTATCTCGAGCAGTCACGCATATCCGTATATAGCGCGTTCTTGTTGGTGATTTATCTTGCAGCTAGTTTTTATCATATTGCCGAAACCAAAAACATCTTTTTGTGGGTACTAGCGGTTTTTTCAGTAGATGCCTACATCGTCTATTCTTCATTTCAATTTAAGAATGCATTACCTAGCTACCAAATCAGTTTTTTTAGAAAAAGGCAGCATTTTTTGCATATTCTTGCTGGTTTAGCTTGGGGCTCGGCATTTATGTTTTTGCTAGATGCAAAGCATCCGCTACCGACTGATTTTCGTTTAGCTGCTGTGATTGGTGTTGTTATTGCTTTTTCTGCTTCTACGATGTCTGCTTCGGTGCGTGGCATGGTTGGCTTCGTAGCGGCAGTTAGCTTTTTATCTGCAATACACTTTCTTTCTAATTTTGATTATTTTCAATGGTGGTTTTTTGCTTTAATTGGCTTGGCGGCGTCTTGTTTATTTTTTGGCTGGATGTCTAATAAGTATATTTTAGGGTTGGTAGAGAGTAGATTATTGAACCAAACTTATATTGATGAGCTGAGGACGCTTAACGATAAAATTGAGGCTAATAATCAGGACTTTATCAAGCGTAATGTTGAGTTGCAAGATATGCAAAAACGCTTGCAGCAACTGGCTTCGCACGATGAATTGACTGGATTATATAATCGTCGATTTGTGTTGGAGCGCATCGAGGAAAAGTTACCTCAGATAAGAAGGCATCAACTTAATTTTTGCCTCATGATGATGGATGTTGATCATTTTAAAAATGTAAATGATGAGTTTGGACACGCGGCGGGTGATGATGTGTTGCGCACTACGGCCGAAATTTTAACGCGCGAGCTCAGACAGGATGATATAGTGGCGCGTTATGGCGGCGAGGAGTTCTTGATGCTATTGCCCATGACAGAATTAAGCTCCGCTGAGTTGCTGGTAGAGCGTTTGCGTAGCACGATAGAAATGCAAAGTTTCACATTTGAAGGTGCGCGCATCTCGGTGACTGCGTCATTTGGACTTACGCAATATTCGCGAGAAGATACAGCGGATAAGATGATTGATCGTGCAGATAAGGCGCTTTATCAGGCCAAGCTGGCAGGTCGTAACTGCGTAAAAGTCATCGCCTAACCAGAATATTTTTTATTTGTTCCTAGCCTTAAGGTGTGCTGACGTCAGGTAAAATAACTTTTTCGGGCAAACTTAACGCATGACGCAAATTCACCTACTTCCTGACCAACTTATTAGTCAAATCGCCGCAGGTGAGGTCGTTGAGCGACCGGCTTCTGCCCTTAAAGAGCTGCTGGAAAACAGTCTGGATGCAGGCAGTAGCGACATTCAAGTCTCGTTGATACAAGGCGGCGTTAAGCAGTTAAAGGTCACAGATAATGGAGCTGGTATTGCACAAGACGATTTGGCGATGGCGCTGACACGCCATGCAACGAGCAAAATTTTTAGCTTAGAAGATTTAGAATCAGTTGCCAGCTTGGGGTTTCGTGGTGAAGCGCTAGCAAGCATTGCGTCGGTTTCGCGCACACAGATCAGCAGCAGGGCGTTTGAGACTAAACATGCTTGGCGTATCACATCGAATGGCAGTGAAATTTCGCCCATAGAACCAGCCGCGCTGGATGTGGGCACAATTATTGAAGTCAACGACCTCTATTTCAATACGCCAGCACGCCGTAAATTTCTCAAAACGGAAGCAACCGAGTTTGGGCATTGTGAAGAAACCTTTAACCGCATAGCACTCTCGCGCCCAGATGTCTCTATTATGTTACAACACAATGGCCGCGCGCTTAGCCGCTATATGTCGAGTGGGCCTAATAAGCGCTTTAGTGAGGTGCTAGGGGGTGAGTTTGCGGCTGAGTCTATTGCAATAGACGAGGAAGCCGCGGGTTTGCGTTTATGGGGTCTTGCGGCCAAACCGACGTTTAATCGCAATAGCCGTGATACGCAATATGTGTACGTCAATGGCCGCTTTGTGCGTGATAAACTCATTTCACATGCCATTCGGCAAGCTTATCAGGATGTGCTGCATCACGATCGCCATCCTGCGTTTGT
>JBJXDT010000024.1:0-45473 GCA_046153505.1 Methylophilaceae bacterium
CCTTTGTTTAGTTTTGATACAGACTAAACAATAAACTTTAATCCTGACCGGTTTCCAAGAAGCTGCGAAGCCGCTCTGAACGTGTTGGATGACGAAGTTTGCGTAAAGCTTTAGCCTCGATTTGGCGTATACGCTCACGCGTGACGTCGAACTGTTTGCCAACTTCCTCTAAGGTGTGGTCGGTGTTCATTTCAATACCAAATCGCATACGCAACACTTTTGCCTCGCGCGGTGTCAGTGATTCCAACACCTCTGATGTGGCATCACGCAAACTGGCGTAAACAGCCGCTTCCATAGGCGCCAGTGTAGCAGTGTCTTCAATAAAATCACCCAAGTGAGAATCTTCATCATCACCGATTGGCGTTTCCATGGAGATTGGCTCTTTGCTAATTTTTAAAATCTTGCGAATTTTATCTTCCGGCATCTCCATTTTTTCAGCAAGCAATGCTGGATCTGGCTCTAAGCCCGTTTCCTGCAAAATTTGACGACTGATACGATTCATTTTGTTAATCGTTTCAATCATGTGTACTGGTATACGAATGGTACGCGCTTGATCAGCAATCGAACGCGTAATCGCTTGTCGAATCCACCATGTCGCGTAAGTTGAAAACTTGAAACCACGACGGTATTCAAATTTATCTACCGCTTTCATTAAACCAATGTTACCTTCTTGGATTAAGTCTAAGAATTGCAAACCACGGTTGGTGTATTTTTTAGCAATTGAAATCACCAAACGCAAGTTCGCTTCAATCATCTCGCGCTTCGCACGTCGGGCACGCGCCTCGCCAGTCGTCATTTGCTTGTTGATATCTTTCAGCTCTTTAATGGGGATACCCACTTTATTTTGCAACGCAATTAAGCGGTCTTGCTGATCGATAATTGAGTGTCTGTAGCGTTGGAGCGTCTCTACATAAGGCTTGTCTTCGTTAAGCTCTTTGTCTAGCCAAGTTAAATTTATCTCGTTACCTGGGAAGCTTTTAATGAAGTTGGTGCGCGGCATGCCAGATTTATCCACACAAAATTCCATCACTTTGCGTTCATGACTACGCACTTCTTCCACCATCAAGCGCACTTGGTCACACAAGGCCTCAACTTGTTTGGCAGAAAATCGAAAGGCCGTAAGCTCTTCTAACACCGCTTCGTGCAATTTTTTATACTCAGCGTCTTGCGAACCTTTTGCCTCGCGAATTTGATTCATCTCAGCATTTGCTTTGCGAATGACCGCGAACCGATTTAAAACTTCTTCTTTAAGTTTGGCAAGCGCTTCAGCCGATATCGCTGCTGCTTTTGCACCGTCATCGTCACCCTCATCTTCGTCATCGTCTATGTCTTCAGCTTCCGTCTCAGCAGCTTCAGCCACCAACGCCTCATCCAGGCCTATGTCACTATCAATTAAACCATCAACCAAATCGTCTACACTAATTTCGTCTTTTTCGACTTTCTCCACAAGCGCCAACAGTTCAGCAATGGTCGTTGGGCAAGCTGCAATTGCTTGCACCATATGCTTTAGGCCATCTTCAATACGGCGTGCAATTTCAATTTCACTCTCGCGTGTCAGCAAATCAACTGTGCCCATTTCACGCATATACATACGCACCGGGTCTGTCGTGCGGCCAAACTCAGAATCCACTGTTGCAAGCGCCGCCTCTGCCTCTTCTACCGCATCTTCATCCGTCACTGGAGGTGGCGTATCAGACATTAACAACACTTCGGCATCAGGCGCTTCTTCATACACCTGAATGCCCATGTCGTTAATCATGCCGATAATATTGTCAATGGTCTCCGTTTCTTGCACGTCATCCGGCAAGTGGTCATTAATCTCAGCATAAGTTAAGTAGCCGCGCTCTTTACCCAGCACTATTAGTGATTTTAAGCGTGTGCGGCGCGCTTCTGCATCAAGCGCCATCACAACTGGGTCTTTTGCCGCCTCGGCAGCTAGCTTACTCTTCTCTTTTTCTAGGGTTTTTTCTGATTTTGGTCTAGCCATGCGTTTCCTCTAATCCTTCAATGTCTTGCAAAACAAAAAGAATTATTAACAATTTGGGTAACCTTCAATTATACCGTATTTTTATGCTTTTTTGTCGCCTGTAAACTGAAGAATTATGCAATTAAGTCTTTGTTTGTGCTGAAACTTACGAAATTGGCTTAGTTGTCAGTTTTTTAAGCATTTCGCGTTCATCTGCACTTAATGCGGCAAATGGCTTCTCTTTAATCTCATTTAACAATTTAACGTCGCGATCTTGCTGCGATATTTTACTTAGTTGGGTACACGCACCTTCAAATGCAAGAGCTATGTCCAAACCATCATCCAGCATATGCAGTTCACGTTGAAGTTCTTCCAGCAATTTAGCATCCACTTGCGGCGCAATGGCGTGCAAAAGTGCGGCAGGTTTAGATGTTGGTTGCGCAAGCGCCACTTGGACACTAGCTTGCAGCAACACATCCTCAGCCGAATGTCCTTGCACAAAATTCAAATGGGTAGATTTTGCCAAACTTGGTTGCATCAGTAGCAACAAAACAAACTGCTTTTTTATCGAAATCGGAGATCGAGACCGCCTTTGAGTTGCCTTCAAATGCGCATTTTTATTGGTTGGCAGCCGCATCATCACTTGCATTTCGGCTTCACTTACCCCTGCAAGCTCAGCAATGCGCTTTCGCAACATTAACGAAAAACGTGGCGCTTGAATTTGCCGCAAAATCGGCTCAGCATCATTCAAAAATTTTACTTTATCTTCTTGCGAATTCAGCGGGTTAGCTTCACTCAAATGCTGCACAATATATTGAGATAGCGGCATTGCAACCTGCATTTCTGCCTCAAATTTTTCCTTACCAAATTCACGCACAAAACTATCAGGATCGTGCTCTTTAGGCAAAAACAAAAAGCGCAATTTCAAGCCATCCGTCAGTGCTGGAAGCGCATTCATAGCTGCACGCCATGCTGCAGTGCGACCAGCATTATCACCATCAAAGCTAAATACAATTTCATCCGTTTGGCGCATCAACTTGGTAATATGAAATGGCGTCGTTGCTGTGCCTAATGCGGCAACCGCATATTCAATGCCATACTGCGCTAGCGCGACGACATCCATATAACCTTCAACCACCAGCGCGCGACCCGCGTCCCTTATAGCTCTGCGGGCAACAAACAAGCCATATAGTTCGTGTCCCTTTTGAAATAGTGGCGTTTCGGGCGAGTTGTAATATTTTGGTGTATCTTCAGGATTAATAACGCGCCCACCAAAGCCTATCACTTCACCTTTTTGGTTGTGAATTGGAAACATAATACGGTCGCGAAAGCGGTCGTAGCGCTTGCCTTGCTCGTTCGTGACCACTAACCCTGCTGTGGTGAGTACCTCATTTTCATAATTTGGAAACACACTTTGCAAATTTTGCCAACCTGCTGGCGCGTAGCCAATTTGAAATTTGGCCGCAATTTGACCACTTAAACCACGCGTCTTTAAATAATCAATCGCGCGCGGTGATTTTTTGAGTTCGGCTTTGTAATAATTGGCGGCTTGCTGCAAACTTTCTTGCAAGCCCCCCACCACCTTCTGCGTTGGCCTATCTGGGTCGCGCGTCTCTTGCGGCACAATCATGCCGACACTCTTGGCTAAGTCGTTAATCGCTTCCACAAAACTTAAACCAGCGTATTCCATCAAGAAGCCAATAGCAGTGCCATGTGCACCACAGCCAAAACAGTGGTAAAACTGCTTACTAGGGCTTACTGTAAAGCTGGGAGATTTTTCATTATGAAATGGGCAGCAAGCAGAATAGTTTGCTCCCGCCTTTTTCAGCGGCACACTTTTATCCACCACATCGACAATATCGACGCGGTTCAAAAGCTCGTGAATAAACTGCTCTGGAATCATAAACGTGAGTATAAATCGCCAAAGAACAAAGCGGAAAAAAAAGGCGCTGATGCGCCTTTAAATTGCTTTGAATTTTTTAACTTAAGCGTGATTTAATCAACCCAGAAATTTTGCCCATATCGGCTTTACCTGCAACCAGTGGCTTAATCGCCGCCATGACTTTGCCCATATCTTGCATGCCCACGGCGCCGGTATCTGCAACCACCTTGTCTAAAATCACTTTAATTTCATCTTCAGAAAGTTGTTGCGGCAAGTAAGTTTGCAATACTGCAACTTCTGCTTTCTCAACATCAGCCAAATCGGCTCTCTTGGCGGATTCATATGCAGCGATAGAATCGCGACGCTGCTTGAGCATTTTTTCAATTACGCTAATAATATCTGCATCTGTCAATTCAATCCGCTCATCTACTTCACGCTGTTTCATTGCTGCAAGTAATAAACGAATTGTGCCGAGGCGCGCAGTTTCTTTGGCGCGCATGGCATTTTTCATGTCTTCTGTGATTTGTGCTTTTAAGTTCATTTTGCTATCTCAATATAAAATTCGGTGCGTATAAATTTTAAGCCTAAAAACACCAAAGCCGCGCCTAGTATCACTAGCGCGGCCACGTGACTTACCAATAAAGCTTAGTAAAGTTTTGCTGGAAGCGTTTGGTTACGTAAGCGACGATATTGGCGCTTAACAGCAGCAGCAGCCTTACGTTTACGTTCCCATGTTGGTTTTTCATAAAACTCGCGCGCGCGCAAGTCGTTAATCAAACCAGTTTTTTCAATTAGGCGTTTAAAACGGCGCAGGGCAACGTCAAACGGTTCATTCTCTTTTACGCGTACACTAGACATTAATTCACAATCCTTTTAAATTTGGCGATGCCGCAATTGATGTGACATCGAAAACCGCGTATTCTAGCGCGTTAGTTTGATTTAGGCAACCAAAATAATGAGTACGCAATGCTAGTTTTAGGAATAGAGTCATCATGCGATGAAACTGGGGTCGCGCTTTATGATACAGAGCATGGGTTATTGACGCACGCGTTGCACTCGCAGGTGGAAATGCACGCTGAATTTGGCGGCGTTGTTCCAGAACTCGCCTCACGCGACCATATTCAACGCGTGTTGCCACTGACGCAAAAAATACTTAATGAAGCCAACAAAACTTTAGCCAACATTGATGGCATCGCCTACACACAAGGCCCAGGCCTAGCTGGTGCGTTGCTGGTTGGTACCAGCGTCGCACAATCACTAGCATTTTCTTTAGGTGTTCCTAGCATTGGCGTGCACCATTTAGAGGGTCATTTACTGGCGCCACTGCTAGAAGAAAGCCCTCCCGCTTTTCCATTTGTTGCGCTGTTGGTTTCTGGTGGTCATAGCCAACTCATGCGTGTGGATGGGATTGGGCAATACAGCTTACTTGGCGATACGCTTGATGATGCTGCGGGCGAAGCATTTGACAAAACCGCAAAACTTCTGGGATTGGGCTACCCAGGAGGTCCAGCATTGGCGGGCCTTGCAGGTCAATCCGATTCAAATCGTGGCAAAGAAAGTAACTTTAAGCTACCACGCCCCATGTTGCATAGCGGCGATTTAAACTTTAGCTTTAGTGGCTTAAAAACTGCCGTATTGACTTTGGTGAACAATAATCAGCCACTTGATGCGCAAACTCAAGCCGATATTGCATGGGAGTTTCAAGAGGCCGTTACTGAAATCCTCACCACCAAATGCATGTCCGCACTGCGTGAAACGGGATTAGATAACTTGATTGTTTCTGGCGGAGTTGGTGCAAACACAAGGCTACGTGAACTTTTGAATGCAGCTACCAAAAAAAAGTTATGTATAGTGAGCTACCCGCGTTTAGAGTTTTGCACTGATAACGGCGCGATGATTGCCTTTGCAGGGGCGATGCGATTAAAGGCGATGCGTAACGAAAGCAAAAATTACAGCATCAACGTTCGCCCACGTTGGGATTTAGCCGAGTTAATGACACCTTAAGCTTTTTTCTTGCCGAAGCCCGACTCTGTCCCGTTAAGCAGTTTTTGAATATTGACTCTGTGTCGCCAAATCAGCAACACACAACACACCAACACCATTAGCAAATAATCTTTGTAAGGCCGCAAAAAGAAATACGCCAACACAGGTGACAATACTGCTGCAGCAATACTGGCGAGTGAGGCAAAGCGCGAGACAGCAAATACAAAAATCCAAACACCAAGTGTAGCCAAACCCACCATAGGTGAAATGGCAAAAATTACACCGGCCGCGGTCGCCACACCCTTGCCACCTTTAAACTTAAAGAAAATCGGGTACAAATGCCCTAAAAACACTGCAATACCCACGGCGCTTACCACCCACATTAGCATATCAGCCTGCAAAGCCGCCCACACGGGTAGCCAGCCTTTTAGCGCGTCGCCAAGCAACGTTAAAATAGCTGCAGATTTTTTGCCACTTCGCAACACATTGGTTGCGCCAGGGTTACCACTACCGACGGTACGTGGGTCTGGCAAGCCAAATGCCTTACTTACCAAAATGCCAAACGAGATTGAACCCAGCAAATATGCACCAACAATCCAAAGTACAGGGATTAAAGTAACGGGAACAAAACCTAACTCATTCATATAAAGATGCTCTAAAATGACTTAATACTATTTTATACGATAATTGTATGGACACCATTTTTATCAGCGAACTTAAAGTACAAACCAAACTCGGCGTGCCGGAATGGGAACGCATGGTGCCGCAAATGATTATTCTCGACATCGAGATTGGTTACGACCTCAGCAAAGCCTGCAAAAGCGATGCTATTGCCGATACCATTGATTACGGTGCTGTTGTTGGGCGCATCCGTGAAACGCTTACCGAGCACAGCTTTCAACTAGTAGAAGCACTCGGCGAGCATGTGTGCCAATTGATTTTAAAAGAATTTAAAGCACTGAGCGTTAAGCTAAAAGTCGCTAAGCCCAATATATTACCGGGGCTGAAGGCGTTGGGAGTTACCGTTGAAAGGCATAAATCTTGACTAAAAGTCAACTATGCCAAAAGTCCGCCATACTGAAGCTAAGTAACTCCAAATTAGTTACTAAAATTTATCTGCCACTACTTCCCCGCAAGCTAATATCCATGAGCCTTTCAGAGCAATACGTTTGTCTAAAATATCGCGTATGATGTTTATATGAACAAATCAAAACATTATTTCGCGCTAGTATTTCTGGCGCTTGCGATAACCGCGTGTGACGGCAAAAAACATGATGGCGGTAAAGACGCACCAAGCGACGACCTGAAAGTGGTGATTATCCGCCATGGAGAAAAACCAAAGGATGGCGATAATTTATCGTGCCAAGGGCAAAACCGTGCCTTGAAACTACCTGCGGTGTTAGTGCAAAAAATCGGCACACCAGATTATGTGTATGTGCCCGCTTTAGAGAATGATAAATCAACTGCGCATAGCCGTATGTTTCAAACTGCCAGCCCACTTGCGATTAAATATAACCTCAGCATTAATAGCAAATATAGCGCAAAGGATGACGCGGCAATTGCAAAAAGCGTGTTTAAGAAAAATGGCACGGTGCTAATGGTGTGGGAGCATAGCGCGATTCCAGCACTGGCAAGCGCGTTGGCTGTTAGTGGAGCACCAACTTGGGAAGACGCTGATTTTGATAGTATTTGGATGATTAGCTACAAAGCTGGAAAAGCAAAACTGGCGCTGGATAATGAGGGCATTAAACCATCACCAGTTTGCAATTTTTAAGGCTGCAATTTAGTGTTTTCCTGTCGCTTCGGCGATTTTATCCATCCAGGCAAATAAAACGCCGGAAATAATAAACGTCATGTGCAAGCCCACCATCCACGCCATTTGCTCGTGGCTCATTAGGATCACGCCTTCGCCGCCCGCTTGATTCATAAAGGCTTTAAGCAAATCGATAGCTGAAATGGCAACAATGGAGCCGATGAGTTTAAGTTTTAAGCCAGAATAATCTACTTTGCCCATCCAAGTTGGGCGGTCTTTGTGATCTGCTACATCTATTTTAGAAACGAAATTCTCGTAGCCGCTAAAAATCACCATAATCAATAAGTTAGCCACTAAAGTAATATCTACCAAAGCCAAAACTGAAAGTAAAACCTCACGTTCTGGCGCCGAGATAATGTGCATTGAGAGGTGTGCGAACTCCTGCACGAACTTGATAAACATAAACAATAGGCCACCAACCAAACCCAAATACATGGGGGCTAGTATCCAACGACTGCGAAAAACGATGTTTTCGATTAAATTTTCTATCATGGGGTTCCTATCAAAAGACTTTAAAATTGACTAGATATTATACTGGAATACGGCGAATTTTAAGTTTTCTGATAACGATAAAAAACTATCCACGCGGATGATGCACACTGTGTAACTTCTTAAGTCTCTCACGCGCAACGTGTGTGTAAATCTGAGTGGTGGAAATATCCGAATGCCCGAGCAACATTTGCACAACGCGTAAATCTGCTCCGTGATTCAGCAAATGCGTGGCAAAGGCATGGCGTAACACATGCGGGCTCATGTGCTTGGTGATACCCGCTTGCAGTGCATACCGCTTGATTAAGTACCAAAAAGCTTGCCGCGTCATCGCCTCAGCACGCGCGGTAACAAACAGGGCATCGCTCAAACGCTTTTGCAAAATCTCGGGACGTGCTTCTTTTAAATATTTAGTAATCCAATCGGCCGCTTCTTCGCCCATCGGCACCAACCTCGTTTTGCTACCTTTGCCTGTGATGCGCACCACGCCATCTTGCGTGCTGACTTCATTCACCTTTACTGTCACCAATTCGGAAACGCGCAAACCACTGGCGTATAAAAGCTCTAGCATGGCCCTATCGCGCAAACCAATAGGGAGGCAGATGTTAGGGGCGTTAAGTAAATCTTCCACCTCTTGTTCATTGAGGCTTTTGGGCAAACTACGCGGCAGTTTGGGTGATTCGATTTGCTGCGTCGGGTCGGTTTGAATAAGGCTTTCGCGTTGGCAATAGCGATAGAAGCGCCGCATGCTGGCAATCAATCTGCCGATACTGCGTGGTTTACTTTGTGGAAATTTAACCGCGAGATATTGCTGAATATCTACCTGATTGGCAGTCATAAGTTGCGTGTTACGCTTGGCTAGCCAAGTCGAAAATTGGCTTAAATCGGCACGGTAGCTTTCGAGCGTGTTTTTGGAGAGTCCGTCTTCAAGCCATAAGTGGTTAATAAAAGTATCAAGCTCAGGCGTTACTTGCGCACTCACACCTTTACGCCCTCGTGATTCAAGAGCCATTTTTTTATTTTTAAGCCATTCGGATCGCCTTGCATAAATCCGCCTAATCCATTTTTAGCCACCACCCGATGACAGGGTATCACTAGCGGCAAGTTATTTGCCCCACAAGCATTGGCAACTGCACGCGGACCACTTCCAATTTGATGTGCAATTTGCCCATAAGTGAGCACTTGCCCTCGCGGAATGGCACTAATGGCTTGCCACACGCGTTTTTGATACTCAGTCCCGTTTAGTTTAGAGGTCGGCTTAAGTTCGTTTTTTGCATCAGCAAAATAGGCTTCTATTTGTGCGGAAATATGGCTTAAGGTTTTATTGTCTGAGTGCTTAGGGTCAAGCTTTTGTGAGATAAACTCTATCGCGATTTGTCCATTTTGTTGCATTAATCCAACTGCACCAAAGGGGGCGCTGACAATACAATCGAATTGCAGATGACGTTTGTTTTGCATGTTTTAATTTTACTCGTAAGACCAATTAACGCAAATACAAGTTTATGCAAATAAAAAAGCCCCAAAACAATGGGGCTTACATACAGCTTAATCTTATGATGCATCTGCTTCTGGCGCCATAATTTCTTTTTCGCGCGCTACCAATTTTTCTTTAATACGCGCAGATTTACCTGAACGCTCACGCAAGTAATAAAGTTTTGCACGACGAACATCACCGCGTCGTTTTAGCTCGATACTCGCGATAAGTGGTGAGTAAGTTTGGAATGTACGCTCCACGCCTTCACCAGATGAGATTTTACGTACGATGAATGATGAATTCAAACCACGATTACGTTTCGCAATCACTACGCCTTCATATGCCTGCACACGTTTGCGGGTACCTTCAACCACGTTTACACCTACCACCACTGTATCGCCTGGGGCGAAATCAGGAATCTTTTTACCTAAACGAGCAATTTCTTCCTGCTCTAACATTTTAATAATATCTGCCACTTTGTGCTCCTTTTAATTATGAAGAAACTTGTTCCTGCATTTTGTTACTCTTTATCGAGCTCCTTAAGCAGCCGTGCTTCCTCTTTCGTCAACGACCTTGCGGCCAATAAATCCGGGCGTTTTGCCCTTGTTAAAGCAAGCGATTGTTTTAATCGCCATTCTTTAATCTTTGCATGGTTACCTGACAACAGCAATTCAGGCACCCTTAGAACTTTACCTAAAGTCCCAGCATATTCTTCTGGACGCGTATAGTGCGGACAATCCAGCAAACCATCCACAAAGGAATCTTCTACCGCTGAATCTTTATCGCCTAACACACCAGGCAACTGTCTAATCACCGCATCCATCAGCGCCATGGCGGGAATTTCACCGCCGCTTAACACATAGTCGCCTATTGATATTTCTTCGTCTACTTGCGTGTCTAACAAACGCTGATCGACGCCTTCATAACGACTTGCTAACAAAATCAAACTTTTTTCTTGCGCCAATTGCATCACTTTTTGATGCGTCAGTGGCTTGCCACTGGGCGAAAGGTGAATCACTTTAGTTTCTAGCCCAAATGCTTGCTTCGCAGCATTGATTGCCTTTTCCAGCGGCTCTATCAACATCACCATGCCTGGGCCGCCGCCGTAAGGCCTATCATCAACTGTTTTGTGATTATCTGTTGTAAATTCGCGCGGATTCCAACACTTCAAATCAACAATCTTATTCTCAAATGCACGTCCTGTAATGCCAGACTGCGTCAACGCTTCGAACATTTCTGGAAAAAGCGTAATGACATCAAATCGCATACAGTTTCTAACTTTTTAGTTGGCAAGCCAATTAAAAGTCGGCATCCCAATCAACCAGCATGGTTTGTTTTTCTAAACTCACGTCCAATATAGTTTGCGCTGTAAATGGAATTAATCGCTCTCGCTTTCCTTTTGCGTCTTGCCCACTCACTACAATCACGTCATTCGCGCCAGTTTCCAGCACATCTGTGATATTGCCAAATTCCACATCTTGTAGATTTTTGACATCTAGCCCAATTAAATCGGACCAGTAATATTCTTCATTTTCTAACGCAGGTAAAGATGCTCTAGGAACCGCTACCTGCTTGCCTTTGCAAGCAAATGCGCCATCACGCTCATCAATACCGTTTAACTTAACCAACAATACATCATTATGAATTTTGGCAGATTCCAGCTTTAGCTCACGCCACTCTGTATCTTTGCCAATCCACCATGTTTTATAATCGAGTAAAGTATCAAACACTTCGGTATCTGGGATGATTTTTAGCCACCCAAAAACGCCGTAGGGCGCAACTATGCGCCCCATCACGACTAAATCTTTAGCTTCCGTTTTCATCGAAAACGGCTCAGCATTTACTCAGCTGCAGGAGTTTCTTCTACAGCTGGCGCTTCAGCAGCAGGTGCTTCTTCAACTACAGCAGCTGCTTCAGCTTCTGCGGCTTTAGCAGCTTCGGCAGCTTTTTCTGCATCAGCAGCAGCTTTAGCATCCGCTTCCGCTTTAGCTTCATCCGCAGCAGCTTTTAATTTAGCAGCTTCAGCTGCAGCAGCTTTAGCCTTAGAAGCAGCCGCTTTTTCTGCGTCTTTTGCTTTAGCAGCAAGCATTGCCTCAGGACCTTTAGCGTGAAATTTAACTAAACGTGCAACCGTATCAGAAAGTTGTGCACCATTACTTGTCCAATGTTGCACACGCGCTGCATCAACGCGTAAACCTTCAACGCCAGCCGCAGCTGCAGGGTTGTAAAAACCAACGCGCTCAATAAAACGACCATCGCGACGATTGCGCGAATCTGCCACTACTACATTGTAGAATGGGTTCTTTTTAGAGCCACCGCGTGATAAACGAATAACGACCATAATCTAATCTCTTAATAATATTCTGCAGAAAGGCGCGGATTATACGTTATTTTTGAAGCGCTTGGCAACTAAAAAGCGTCTTTTTTTGCAAATTCAGGTGGCGTAACGTGTGGGGTCTGGCAAACCTGCTTTTAAAAAGCCATCACGTCGCAAACGGCATGAATCACACAAACCACAAGCTTCACCATTTTCATTCGCCTGATAACATGAAACCGTCACGCTGTAAGGCACGTCCAGCTTGGTTCCCAGCGTGATGATTTGCGCTTTTGTCAGGTCAATTAATGGCGCATGCACAGTAATTTTCTTACCTTCGACTGCACTTTTTGTTGCCAAATTCGCCATTTCTTGAAATGCGCGCACGTACTCGCCACGACAATCTGGGTAGCCGGAATAATCTAGAGCGTTCACACCAATAAAAATATCTTGCGCCTGCAGAACCTCTGCCCAAGCAAGCGAGAGTGAGAGCATGATAGTGTTGCGTGCAGGCACGTAGGTCACTGGAATACCTTTTGTTTCAGACTCAGGCACAGCAATGGCGTTATCAGTCAGCGCAGAGCCCCCAAACAAACTTAAATCCAAATTCACAGTTTTATGTTCCATGACAGCTAGCTTGGAAGCCAATATACGCGCAGCTTGCAGCTCGGCGATGTGGCGCTGGTGATAATCCAAACTCAAGCAATAGCAATCAAACCCTTGCGATTTTGCAATCGCTAGTACGGTTGCGGAATCCAATCCGCCAGAAAGTAAAACGACGGCTTTTTTCATACGCCAGCCTTTTCCCCCCATAAAATTTTATGTAGCTGGATTTGCATTCTAACTGGCAGCTTATCCTCTAATACCCAAGCCGCGAGTGTCTCTGCAGGTAGGTCGTGAAAACTTGGTGAAAACAAAATCGGGCATTTTTCTGTCAAATTCAGTGCAGCCATTTTGGCTTTTGCCCAGTCGTAATCGGTGCGATTACATAGCACAAATTTAATTTCGTCTTTGGCTTTAATATGGTCAATATTTGTCCAAAGCATATTTTTTTCTTCATTTGAGGCAGGCGTTTTAATATCCAAAATTACTGATACGCGCATATCTACAGGCGCAATATCTATTTTGCCACCCGTTTCAAGTGATACGCTGTAACCCTCATCACATAGGGCTTTTAACAAGTCATAACATTCCTTTTGTGCAAGCGGCTCACCACCTGTAACGGTTACAAATTTTGCGCCAAATTCGGCCACTGTATTAAGAATTTCTGCAATTTCCATATTGTCGCCGCCAGAGAACGCATATGCTGTATCGCAATAAGCGCAGCGCATAGGACAGCCAGTAAGGCGAACAAAGGCCGTAGGCAAACCTATTCGCGAAGTTTCGCCTTGTAAAGAATAGAATATTTCGTAAATTTTGAGTGACATGAATTGTGTAAAACAAACGCCAACTGTGAAGTTGGCGTCATTTTAAAGCAAAAGTACTTAAGAATTAAGGTTTTATTTGATACTTTCTAGCATTTTCAAGCGTTTTTGCGCATTTGGCGTCACGTCAGCATTGGGAAATTTTGCGACTAAGTCGCGCAAGGTTTTCTTTGCGCTTGTCACTTGCCCTAATTGAATCTGGCTATTTGCGATGTTATATAGAGCATCTGGTACTTTCGCACTGTCTGAATGAGAATCCACCACTTTTTGCTGTGTAGCAATAGAGGATTTATAGTTTTTCAGTGCAAACTGCGCATAGCCCAAGCCGTAAAGTGCATCAGGCACCAACTTGCTAGTCGGAAAATCTTTCAAGAATGCATCATAAGCTGTAAACGCTTCTTTATATTTTGCAGATTTACTCAACGCATCAGCATCCGCGAATGCTTTTACATCTTTTTCTTCTACAACTGCTGCAACAGGTGCGCCAGAAACCACGCCGCTATTGGCTGCTGGGGCAGGTGCGCCGGCACTCTCAAGCTTGCGCAAACGAGTATCTGTATCTGCATACAAATCTTTTTGTCGTTGCTGCGCTTGCTCCAAGTTATGCTGCGCCAACTCTAAATCACCTTTTAGCTGTGCGTTCTCTTGCTTAAGTTGGTCTATTTGCCCCTGTAAATCTTGTGCATTTTGCGTTTGCAACGATTCCACTGCGCTCAATTTTTTCTTAAGTTCGTTTATCGTTGCTTGCTGCGCATCGTGGTTGGCTTTAGCGGTAGCCTCTACATCCAAGATTTTTTTGCGCGCCTCTTTGTCATCAAACAAAGCAGCGTGCGCGCTTAAAGCAAATAGACTCAACCCAACAAAAAGGTACTTTTTAAGTGCCGTCATGCCTTAGTCACCTTCGTAAACAATATCCACGCGACGATTTTTTTGAAAGCAGTCCTCATCGGCACAGTTTGAAGTGGCACGCTCTTCACCATAACTTACGGTTTCGATTTGCTTGTCATTTACGCCTAGCAAATTAAGTGCTTTTTTAACTGCTACTGAGCGGCGTTGGCCAAGCGATAAGTTGTATTCACGGGTACCACGTTCATCAGTATTGCCTTGCAGAATCGTTTTAGCATCTGCATGACTTTGCAAATATTTGGCGTGCGCTTCTATATTTGGACGAAACTCAGCGCGAATCGTATCGCTATTGTAATCAAAGTAAATGGCGCGTTTGGAAAGAATATTATTTGGGTCTTTCAATGGATTATTGCCTGCATCATTTGGTTTGCTATCCACTGCAACTTCTTTTACCGCATTGGTATCAGCGCCGGTATCAGCTGGCGCTGTTGCAGTAGGGGCTGACGGACTTTTATCCTCCACTTTTGCTGGTGTCATTGGTGTGCTTTTACAAGCGCCTAGCAATACCGTTATTGCGACGATTCCGAGTAACTTCGAATTGACCTTAGAAAAATGATACATATTGACTCCTCTTTAATTGTGTTGCCCTGATCTTTATAATATGGATGGCTAGTTTAGCAACGGGCCCCAAGCAGGCTCGCGCACATCGCCACGCGATTCACTCAAACGTTGACGTACTTTTCCATCCGACGAAACTGCAGCCAAACTGCCACGTCCACCCAGTTTGGTGGCATATAAAATAACGCGACCATTTGGCGCAAAACTTGGTGATTCGTCTTGACTACCTTCGCTTAACAATTGTACCTGACCACTGGCCAAATCTTGAAGCGCGACTTTGAATCTGCCGCCATCATTGCGAATATACACCAATGATTTGCCATCGGGTGAAAAACGCGGGCTGACATTATATGTACCTTCAAACGTCACGCGGCTGGCATCACCGCCACCTGCTGGAACGCGATAAATCTGCGGTTTTCCACCACGGTCTGAGCTGAAATAAATCCAGTTCCCATCGTGAGAAAATGCAGGCTCTGTATCAATCGCCGTGCTCTTGGTAATTTGTTTCAAGTTACCACCACTCGAATCTATTGTATAAATTTGCGAGTTGGCGCCGTATGTCAACACAATCGCCAGCTTGCTGCCATCGGGTGACCACGAAGGCGCACTGTTGTTGCCTTTATAGTTTGCGACCATTTCACGACTGCCACTCATGAGCGATTGAACGAAAACAATCGGTTTTTTCTTTTCGAAAGACACATAAGCTAATTTAGTGCCATCTGGTGCCCAAGCGGGTGAGATGATTGGCTCGTTGGACGAAACCACGGTTTGCGGATTATAACCATCAGCATCCGCCACCTGTAGTGCATAACGCTTGCCCAGCTTAGTAATATAAGCAATTCGGCTTGCAAATGCGCCAGGCTCACCAGTAAGCTTTTGGTAAATAATATCAGCAATTTTGTGCGCGGTGATACGTGCTTGGCTAGGTGTGATTTGATAATCCAACCCCGCTAGTTGGGTTTGCTTTAAGGCATCCATCAACTGAAATGATATTTTTAAACGGCCACCAGCCATTGTCTCGACATTGCCAACAGTGATTGCTTGTGCTTGCAAGGCTGTCCATTCCGCATATTTAATTTGTGAAGACGAAGTTGGGAGATTTGCCATGCCGCGCGTTTCTAGCACACGAAAAAGACCGCTGCGCTTTAAATCTGCGCCGATTATTTCGCTAATATTTTCTTTGGCTGTATTTGCGTTGCCAAACGGCACAACCGCAATGGGGATTTGCTGGGCGCTACCACCGCTAATTTCAATATCTAGCGCCGCATGTGCTGCTGAAGCAATCAATGCGATTGCAGAAAAAAGTGCAAGTCGGATAAAGTTCATAAGCTATTAGTGTCTTATTTTTGAAAAAGTTCTATCGAATTCTACTGCAATACTGCTTTCATACTAGCGCATTTACACTTTATTACAATTATTTACGCTTTGTTTACATGGTTAAAAACTAGTAATACGCTAATTATCATTAGGGCGAAACTTTAAATTTAAGTTTCTGAAATTTTGAAACAGACTCTGATCAGGCGGCAATGGCAATGGCTGGGATTCGATAATAGCGCGCTCTACAGCATCATCACACGCTGTAATTCCACTAGATTTATTGATTATTGGTTTACCAGCCAATTCGCCCGTTGGCAATAAACCTATCTCAAAACGCAGCTCAGGATTACCATCTCCACAAACAGTTTTATTAACATGGCTCCGAATTTTTAACCGAATTTTTGCAGTGAATTCCCCAATTAAACTAGCATTTGCAGCACTGGATTTTTTATCACTGTCACCTTTTTCTTCATTTAGCGCCTCTTGTTGAAACTTTTTTAGCGCATCACTTTTATCTTTTTTCTCTTCTTTATTCAAGTCCTCATCGCGCATTGCGGCTAACAACTTCTTCCTGTCTTCGTCTTTCTTACGTTTTTCTTCTAATTTTTTTTCCTCTAGCTGTTTTTCTTTTTCCGCCATTTGCCGCTCTTTCTCGGCAAGCTCTTGTTTTTTCTTTTCTAGCGCAATTTCAGCTTCCTTTTCTTCCAGCTTTTGCTGTTCCTCAATTTTTTGTTTTTCTTCAACTTTTGGGTCTGGTTTTGGCTCTTCTTTTACAACAGGATCAGGCTTGGTTTCAGGTTTTGGCTCGGGCTTAGGTGCATTTTGAGCAGGCAATTTATCCCATAAATCCACCTCAGTTACATTCAAAACGTTGTGCGCCGCTTTCCAGTTAAATGAGATTAGTAAGGCACTAAGCAAGACAACATGCACCGCAACCGCTAGGGCGCCTGCTTTCCATGAAACTGAATTTTCGTGCTTTCTAATCATTTTGGCGAATCATTAAGGGGCGGGTTTAAATAACAATCCAACTTTGTCCACTTTTGCTTGTTTGAGCAAATCCATCACACCAATTACTTTGCCATATTCGGTTTTTTCATCTGCCGCCACAACAACGGCGCGCGGCGATTTCTGCAGTTGTTTTTTAATTTCAAAAAGTAACTCATCATGAGGCAATTTTTTACCTTCAATTTCCGCCATGCCGTCTTTGCGAACTGTCACCACAATTGGCGAACCTGTTTGCTTAAGAGCTTGACCCACTTTTGGAAGTTCCACCAAACCTGGATTTGTCATGGGTGCTGTGACCATAAAAATCACCAACAACACCAAAGTGACATCAATATAGGGCACCACATTGATTTGGTTCATCATGCGGCGTTTACGCGTTCTAGCCATGTTGAACCTCCTTAAGATTTACGTTGTAGAATATTGGTGAACTCTTCCATAAAGCTTTCGTAACGAACGGATAGCCTATCTACTTTTGATGCAAAACGGTTGTAAGCAATCACCGCTGGAATCGCCGCGAACAAACCAATCGCGGTAGCTACAAGCGCTTCTGCAATGCCTGGGGCAACTTGGCTAAGCGTGGCTTGTGCAACGCTAGAAAGGCCACGAAAGGCATTCATAATGCCCCACACTGTGCCGAAAAGGCCAATATACGGGCTTACCGAACCAACTGATGCTAAAAATGGTAAGTGAGCATCTAACCCATCCAACTCACGATTGTAAGTTGCTCGCATGGCGCGGCGCGCGCCTTCCATGACATCCGAAACGTCCATTTTTGATTCGAGATGTGCTTGTTGTTTGTGGCGTATAAACTCTTTAAAGCCCGCCTCGAATATTGCAGCCATGCCTTGTGGCTTGCGTCTGCCTGCACCTAACCCATCGTATAGTTTATTTAAATCTCCGCCGGACCAGAATGCGCTTTCGAAATTTTCAGCGTCGGATTCAGCATTTTTAATGGTAAACACTTTAATAAAAATAAACCACCATGAAAAAAGCGAGGTGATAAGCAAAACCGCCATCACCAGTTGTACTGGCAAGCTTGCACCAGAAATTAGGGTAAACAAAGACATATCGTTTGCGACACTCATAATTGCTCCATTTTAAATTACTATCTTTTGTAAAATAGGCGCAGGAATTGCGACAGGCCTGAAAGTTTGCGGATTGACGCAAGCAACTTTTACAAGCCCCTGCACCAATATTGTTGAATCTGACGTGATGGTTTGTGCGACCTCAAAGCTTCCGCGGCCAAGTTTCACAACCTCACTTGTAATTGTAAGTAAGTCATTAAACTTCGCGGGCTTTTTAAAGTCAAGTTTTGCGCTACATACGACGAACACCACGCTCAATTCATCTCTGATATAGGTTTGCTCAAAATCCAAATGACGCAACCACTCAGTTCGAGCGCGCTCCATGAAGTTAAGATAATTACTGTGGTACACCACACCACCAGCGTCTGTGTCTTCGTAATAAATACGAACTTGCCAAGTAAATTGACTCACTGCTGCCAAATTTCACCCGTCATTAAAGTTTTAGGTGGCTGCAACCCAAAATGCTGATATGCCAAACTGGTTGCCACACGACCACGTGGCGTGCGCATTAAATAGCCTTGCTGAATTAGGTAGGGTTCCAGCACATCTTCAATCGTATCGCGCTCCTCGCCAATCGCCGCCGACAAGTTATCCAAACCTACAGGGCCGCCACCGAATTTTTCCAACACAGCTTGCAGCAATTTTCGATCCATCACATCAAAACCTAAATTATCCACATCTAACATTTTAAGCGCTGCATCTGCAATTTCTGCACTGACGTTGCCGTCTGATTTTACCTGCGCGAAATCGCGAACGCGGCGTAACAAGCGATTTGCGATGCGTGGTGTACCACGTGAGCGCTTGGCGATTTCGATTGCGCCTGATTGCGTCATTTTCACATCCAGCAAATTAGCGCTTCTATGCACTATACGGCCTAGCTCATCTGCGGAATAAAACTCTAGCCTCGACACAATACCAAAACGGTCACGCAAAGGGTTGGTAAGCATGCCTGCACGTGTAGTAGCACCAACCAAGGTAAAAGGCGCCAAATCAAGCCTTACACTTCTTGCGGCTGGGCCTTCGCCAATCATAATGTCTAGGCGATAATCTTCCATTGCAGGATATAAAATTTCCTCGACCACTGGCGAAAGACGATGTATCTCATCAATAAATAACACATCATTGGGTTCTAGATTGGTAAGAAGCGCCGCTAAATCGCCTGCGCGCTCTAATACAGGGCCTGAAGTTTGGCGCAGATTTACACCCATTTCACGCGCAATAATATGCGCCAATGTTGTTTTACCCAAGCCAGGCGGGCCGAATAACAGCACATGGTCTAGGGCTTCAGAACGTCCTCGCGCTGCATTGATGAAAATCTCTAGCTGGCCTCTGGCTTTCTCTTGTCCCACATACTCGTCTAACACTTTGGGTCGCAACGCGCGCTCTATCACCTCTTCTTGAGGGTTCTCCTGCGCAGGGGCGATAAGACGATCTGTTTCAATCATGTTTGTATTTTAATACAGCTGTTTGCAATCGCTATTATGAGTTTAATAGTGAAAAATTCTCAATCATTTTTTTCAAAACGATAGGCTCGCCAAGATAATGGCCTTGTCCATAGTGTACGCCTATCGATTGCAGCTCTCTTAAAATTTCTTTATTTTCAACAAATTCAGCCACTGTTTCAATATTCATGGCCTCAGCCACGCTATGAATTGAACGTACCATCGCATGATCAATTTTATTTTCGTGCATTTCTCTGACGAATGTGCCGTCAATTTTTAAATAATCCACTTCAAAATTCTTCAGATACATAAATGAGGACATGCCGCTACCAAAGTCATCCAATGCGAATTTGCAGCCAATTGCTCTGAGCGTGGAAAAAAGATTAATCGTGTTTTTAAGATTCACGATTGCCGCCGTTTCTGTGATTTCAAAACAAATGCGTTGTGGCGGTATAGCGTATATAGCAAACTGCTCACGTATATAACCTAATAAACTTTTATCGCCAAGCGATGTACCAGACAAATTAATTGAAAAAATATAGTCACATTGCTCACTGCTGATATCAAGCAACTTTCGGTAAGATGCAAATGTATTTTTAATGACCCAGCGATCGATATTGGGCATGAGGTGATACCGCTCAGCAGAGGGAATAAAGCTTGTAGGCAAAGTAATTTCCCCTTCTGGGCTTACTTTTCTAATCAGAATTTCATAGTGACTTTTCTGTGACACTGTTGCCAAAAGTGGCACAATCGGCTGGCAATATAAAACAAATAGGTCATCATCTATCTCATCTGTAATGTCTGAAACCGCCTCCACTGCTGTCTGACGTTGTGTAATTTCCACATCACCATGGTTGTATAAAAAGCTTTGGTTGCGACCCGCTTTTTTAGCTGAATAACAAGAGGCATCTGCAGCATGCATGATTTCACTAATATTTGCAAAACTTGCATTAATAATTACAATACCGATGCTCACACCAATATTAAAAACTTTGTCCTCATGGGCAAAGCGGTAGTCACGTACCAGTTTAAGCAATTTATTAGTGATTTGATTGGCATCCACTAAACTGCAATTTTCCAAAAGCAAGCCAAACTCATCTCCGCCAATACGGGCGAGCGTATCTCTATCGCGCATTTTATTCGCGAACAGAGCACTAATTTGTCTCAATAACTCATCGCCAGCATTATGCCCACAAGTGTCATTTACCAATTTAAATTGGTCCAAATCCATATAACAAAATACGTGTTGTACTTTGTTTTCATGCGCTGCTTTTAAAGCACGCTCCAATCTGACCTCAAACTCGCGTCGATTAATTAATCCCGTTAAATCATCATGTTGCGTTTGATAACGTAGCAACACCGTTGCCTCATGTACTTTGTCTTGCATATGTTCGTAAGCATTTTTTAGACTTAGCGACATCGAATTAAATCCTTTTTGTAGAACCTGTAACTCACCGCTAGAGTTTTCCTTAATCGTCTGAGAAAAAACACCTTCGCCCACTTTATTCACCGCATTGGCAATTTCTTGTATTGGCTTAGTAATATCGCGCCCAATCATCCATGCAATCAAAGCGCTCAAAAGCAAGCCAAATAAACCTATGAGCAGAATTTTTACTACCAAGCCTTGCTTCAAATTTTGTAAAGTTTGGTTGCTTAAATCGACGTAAACATGGCCAATTTCCATCTGTGTGTTATTTTCTTTTGCAGTGGCATTAACTTCCCCCACCGTTGAGAAATCATCTATTTCCACCAAATTTCTGTAAATAGGGGATACAAAAATCATGTCATCATCCCAAATCAACTCCTGAGCCTTGCTAGTATTGATTTTTGCTATTAATTCAGGTGCAATCGGACGCCCACTAATTGCTAATACTTTTCCTTCTTTATCCGTTATTAGCACAGTTTTAAGCTCTAATTCATGATTAAGCGCCTGTTGAGCTAATTTTTGGAGGATGAGTACATTGCCAGATATCACTCCATATTCTGCTGCAGGCGCTAACTGTGAGGCAATAATGCGCCCGCGATCATGTAAGGAATCATTTAATACTGCGAATACTTTAAATATTGCGTAGCCTGCCAATATCATGGCAAACAGCACAGCTGGCATCGTTCCTAACAGAATCACTCTAGATTTAATTCCTAAGTTTTTCATTTGAAGTGTGTTTCCTCATGTTCATCATGCTCTATTGCTTCAAGTTTTAACATCGCGCTGTAAATCGCTTCGTCATCGGTCAAGGCAATATTAAGTGAGCGAGCTACCTGGCGATTCACGAGTATAGAGAAGTATTTAGGCGCCTGCGGCGGCGGGAGTATTGTAGGTGCTTGCTGTGAAGAAACCGCAATTTCTGCGGCTTGCTTGGCCAATTGCTTGTTACTGCTATAAACCGCAGCCAAAGCGCCAGCACGTACATAGGACTGAGAATAGCCAATCACTGGTTTTTGGTGTCGATAGCTAGTTAATAATATTGGCTCTGCCGTTTCGCGGTTGTAAATTTGCGGATCAGGAATTGCCAAAAGTGCGTCATTAGCATCCAATGATTTAATCAATTTAGGAATAAGTTCAGATTCAACACTTACATTTTCCACATCTAAACTTAAACCCACCTCTGAAGCCTCTTCGGTAAGATACTCTGTATATTTAGCCGAAGTTTTACCCAATAGAACACCCAATTTTTTCGAATCCGGCAAGATTGTCTTAATCAAAGATAATTGCCTCCAATATGGCTGATCTAAAACTATCGCACTAAAATTTCCCAAATCACGTCGGCTCTTGCTAAGCAGGGCATTAAAACTCGGCATAGGCGTAAATACACCTAAAACAGGGGTAGAAATTTTTAATTTGCTAGCCTCTTCTAGCGCCTTAACGCCTAGCGCAATAACCAATTCACTATTTTCAGCAACTACAAGTTTTTCGCTACTTTTTAACTCAATGACTTTAACTTTTAAAGTGTTATTTTTTGTCATTGCAAGCTCTTCTTTTAAATTATCTATAAATTCGAGATTGGCTGAGGTAGATGAACTAATAACGACAGTAATACCCGTGTAAGCTTGCGCACCAAATGGCAAAAGCAATACCAGCATCAGCGCAAATTGCACCATTGCATTTAAAAAACTGCTTTTACTTTTCGGAATCATCAAATATTTCTAATTTTTAAAGCGCTTAAAAATCCAAACTCAGATTAACGCGCGCCAAACGTTTTGCAACGTTGTACCTCGCAAACTCTTGATAATCATTATCAAATAAGTTTTCGACGACCACGGAAATCTCTCCGTTTTTAGTCCCAATATTGAATTTACGTGCCAATCTAAGGTCTGCTCTTCTAATTAAGGCGACAGGCTGACCGTCACCAAGGGCTTCAACCTTACTAGTTTGATAATAGGCAAAGCTGCCATCCCAGTCGTCAGTAAATTGATGTGTGATTAACGCACTCACTGTGTTACCAGGAGCAGAGTTTTCCAAATCTTTTTTAAGTGGCGTCGTAAAGCCTGTTGGTAATGCTTGTCTTATATTTTCTCCAGCATAATTAAATAATATATTTGTGTTAGAAGTTATTTGTAATTTGGCTTGCATCTCAAAACCATCCGCCGTCGCACTTCCTATATTCACTCCATTACTAAAACCTAAAGGTGGGGTAATCACCCTAGAAAAACCAGGCGGAGGAACAACACCAGCTGGCACAGGCATAAGACGAATTGTATTAAAAATACTATCGTGGTAAAGCCTAGCATCAAAGCTTAATCGACCAATTTGGGCCAAGTAGGCAATCTCGCGTGAAATAATTTTTTCAGGATCTAAGTGACCTTTATCTGCAGCATACTGAAATAAAACTGGTCGAGAATTAACAGGGGCATTGGGAACTGTAGGAAGTATCAAAAATCTGTTAAATTTTTCTTCTAAGTAATTTGGGGTGCGAAGTGCACTAGAAATGCCTAAGCGAATTGTATGCTGTGGAGTAAGCATAAAATTGAGGCTACCGCGAGGTGAGAGGTCTGTCCCTGTAAAATCATTATGCTCAACCATTGCGCCTGCATTCACTACCAATCGTTCGTTTGCTTGCCATTCAACATGCCCAAATAAACGTTGTAAGTTAAAATAATCTGTTTCCCCTGTTCCAAGGTAGTGCGGGGCATACATACCATCTTGACGCACACTACCACCCCATACAAAGCGCAATTTTTTGCCCAAAGTAAAATTGTGCTGAGCCTCAATATCATATCGCTCGGTTTCAACTGGATTTAGTACTGTAATCGTGTCATTTAACAGAAAAGATCCAAAAGCCCCTAATAACGGTCGCAAATTCACTGAAGTGGTTTTGTCATCAGAACGATCAAATGAATGATAAGCTTGCAAGGAAAAGTCGCTATCATCGTTGATGTTATGACGCCAACGAATTAGCTCATAATGATTATTAATGTCTTTTTCGCGTGGCAAAAACAATAGTTTATCTTTAGTAATTTCGCCCTCTTCGCGGTCGCCATCAGCTATACCGAACTCCAACTCCAGACTATTTTTATCATCAATCCGAAAATCGCCCTGCGCATTCAAAAACCGTGTGCGTTTAAAATCGTTTCGATTATCAAAGCCATTATCATCTCTATGCCCAACTGTCACACGGTAATTCAACTCATTTAGCTTACCTGCGTGCCGATAAAGCCCCTCATTTCGGCCATTGCCATGCGTCGCAATTACGCTGTTGCTTGGCGCCTCTTGTGGGTGCTGGGTAATGATGTTAATCACGCCAAAAAATGAATTTGCGCCATAACTTGCGGCATTCGGGCCACGTGTGACTTCGATGCGCTCAATATCTGCAATCGCGATAGGCAACTCGCTCCATTTCACGCCGCCATACAAAGGACTATATACGGAACGGCCGTTAATCATAACCTGCATAGATCCAGAATAGGCGCTGGTCATGCCGTGATAACTCACAGCATAATCTGTGCTTTGAATAAAGCCCGCATTGGCGGCCACATACATGCCTGGAACTAAGCGAAAGATTTCAGGCAAATCTACGATGCCTGAAGCACGAATCGTTGCTCGGTCGATAATCGTTACTGCTGAAGGCGCATCGGACAATGGCTGGGAAAGGCGTGATATGGTGAGCACTTTCGGCACATCACCAATATAATCCTCCTCTGAAACAGCCTGCGGAATTTCTTCCTCCGCAATGGCAATCTGTATATACACACTTAAAAAAAGCAATAAGACAATTCTTTTGTAAGTCATGTGAAATTACCCCGAATAAATTTCAACCTCAAAGTACTTTTGCTTTTATTTTTGCCCAGTATTTGCGCACTAATAATAAAATCGGCACGCCAATTAACAGCCACGGTAGGGCGCTCATGACAAACGTAATGACTGCGGCAAAACTTTCCATCATTACGCGACCAGCGTCTTTTAGTGCGCGTGCCACTGGCGCAAAAAAGCCTTGTTCGGTAATACCTTGTGCAGCCGAAAAATCAATATTCACAGCCACTAGATCTGTTTCTTGGGCCAAAACTTTACGCATGCTGCTAATGCTATCTAGCTCGCTTTGTGTATTAGCAAGCTCATGTTCAACATCGATTAAATCTTTGAATTTGGCACTTTTGTCAGTGAGCATTAAACGTAATCTGTCACGCAGTTCTGTTAAATTTTTGATGCGTGCATCGGTGTCAACTACTTGATTCGTCTTATCTTCACTGTCACGGCTATGAGAAAGAATCTCGCCATTTTTAGCAAGCCCATCTAAAAATATCGCCACATTTCTTGGCGGAATACGCACACTAATACTTGCTGATGGCGGACTGTAAGGCGTTTCTTTATTGTAATTCGCACTCAACAACTGGCAGTTTAGTAATTCGCAATGCTTGACCGCCGCATCAAAGCTTGCTTGCATTTCATCAGCCTTTGTTTCTATCGCCAAATGATGTCGCAACGCAATGTATTTTTTAGCCTCTTCCCTCACTACGCCAGCTTTAGGCTCGCTAATCTGTGTAAGACTTTGCTCTGCGCCACCTTCGCTACGCAAAGCCATTTTACCTTCTGGCATTGCCATATCAGCTGACGATGGTGCAGGCGCGGCAGATGATGCGTTCGTGCCTTGTTTGCCACAGGCTACGAGCGCAAAAAACAGCAACAATAGTCCTAGTTTTTTCATGGCTAACTCCTATTTGGATAAAGATTTTAAAGCTTGCTTAATACCATCAGATACGCTGATTTCTTTATCCAGTAACTTAACTGCTGCCACCGCTTCTCGCTCGTTATAACCCAAGGCCAACAAAGCGTTCAACACATCGTGTGAAGCAGATTTAGGCTGATTACTAGCAGCGACACTTGCTATGCTAAATTTATCTTTTAACTCCAAAAGTAAGCGTTCTGCGGTTTTTTTTCCGACGCCTGGAATGCGCGTCAACATCGTCACTTCTTGCATACTGACGGCTTGCACCAAATCCTCAATCGAAACTCCGCTTAAAATAGAAAGTGCAGATTTCGCCCCGATGCCATTCACTTTAAGTAATTGTCGGAAAGTAGCTCGCTCTTGATCTGTGCCAAAACCGTAAAGTAATTGCGCATCTTCACGCGCCACAAAATGCGTCAGTAACTGAATTTTTGTGCCGATTTCAGGAAGGTTGTAGAACGTGCTCATCGGCACTTCAACTTCGTAGCCAACACCACCACAATCCACAATCACTTGCGGGGGGGATTTTTCAATCAAAATGCCATTTAATCGACCTATCATACAAGCCTTCCATTTTTGACTCTATAGCCCGATGTGACCAACTTACCCAAACCCTGACCTCCATGCGCATGACAAATCGCGCATGCCAATGCATCTGCTGAGTCCGGGCTTGGCGTAGCAGGCAACAATAACAATCTTTTCACCATTTCTTGCACTTGTTCTTTTTGTGCGTGGCCATTACCCACCACCGATTGCTTAACCTGCAAAGCTGTATATTCTGCCACCGATAAATTACGAATAACCGCCGCGCTAATCGCTGCTCCACGCGCTTGACCTAAAAGCAATGTAGATTGTGGGTTCACGTTTACAAACACTTTTTCCACTGCTACTTGCGCTGGTCTGTAAGTGTCTATTACCTCAAACAAACCGTCTAAGATGATCTTAAGTCGTGCAGGTAATTCTTCTCTATCTTCTGTCTTGCCGCTTGCTGTCTTAATCGTACCGCTAGCGACGTAAGTTATTTTGTTATCTAATGTTTCAATCACACCAAAACCTGTGATACGCAGGCCTGGGTCAATACCTAGAATTCTCAGCGCGCTCACTCGTCCTCTAAAATAGCGGTAGTGTAAACATCTTGCACGTCGTCCAAATCTTCTAGCGCATCCAATATTTTTTGCATTTTTACAGCATCGTCGCCTATAAACTCTACTTCGTTCATAGGCTTCATCGTCACTTCCGCCATGGCAGGCTTTAAGCCCGCGGCCTCTAGTGCCTCTTTCACTGCCACAAAATCACTGGGTGGAGTGATTACTTCTACGCTGCCGTCTTCATCGGTCACAATATCTTCTGCACCCGCGTCCAGCGCGGCTTCCATCACTTTATCTTCGCTTACTCCAGGTTCAAATACTATGCTGCCACAATGCTTAAATAAAAACGCGACCGAGCCATCAGTACCAAGATTGCCGCCGTATTTGGTGAGTGCGTGGCGCACATCCATTACCGCCCGTTGTTTGTTGTCGGTGAGGCAATCAATAATAATCGCGGCGCCATTTATACCGTAACCTTCGTAGCGAATTTCCTCGTAGTTCACGCCTTCCAGCTCACCTGTGCCTTTTTTAACCGCACGCACAATATTGTCCGAAGGCATATTTTCTTCCTTAGCCTCAGCCACTGCAGCGCGAAGCCGAGGATTCATGGCTGGGTCGCCACCACCAAGCCGCGCCGCCACTGTAATTTCTTTAATTAGTTTGGTAAAAATTTTACCGCGCTTAGCATCTTGACGACCTTTGCGATGTTGAATATTTGCCCATTTACTGTGTCCTGCCATAACTATCCTTATCGACCTTCTATACAGCCTTGTATTTTATCACACGCCATCATGTTAATGCTTTACGTACATCGCTCAACAAAAAAGGGGCTTAGTTTTTAACTAAGCCCCGCTATTTATTTACTAAATGCGCTCTTAAGGTTGAGCTTTTTATTGCTTACCTTTTCTTTTTCTTTTTTGCTTATGTTTGGATTTATCGGGGGTTGAAATCTCAACTGCTGTTGCAGCTGTTAGCGTCGCTGCAGTTGCTGCCTCTGCAGAAGGTGAAGCTTGGGTTGCATCCGTAGGCTTCACGGCATCTCCTTCTGGCACTTTGCCACCGGCACGCAAAAAGGCTACCACTTTCAACACCTCATCAGGCGACAAACCAGCGGTTTGATCGTCTGGTTGCATCAAGCCTTTTCCCTTTGCCCCCATGCCACCATTGGTGCCACCCCAAATCGTTTCAAATATACCTGTGTCTTCGGCATCTTTCGGATAACGGAAGTTAGGACCTGTTAAGCCAGGCCCCACTTGACCTTTGGCTTCGGGTCCATGGCATTGTGAGCATGAGTACAACTGATACACTTTTTTACCGCCTTTGATAGCGGCGACATTTCCAACATAGCTATTTTTACCAGAATTTAAAAATTCCTTGGCAGCAGGTGTATCAAACATCGATGCAGGAATATCCATGCTTTTGCCGTCCGCAGTTGAGGTAAATGTTGCTGCATTCGCATAAAGTGGTAAGGTCGCAAACATCGCCAAAAATAAACTTGAAATTTTCATGTTGTTATTCCAAAAAATTAATAAAGTTCTGCCTACTATTTCTACAAACTTCGGCAGGCAAACAGTTAACGCAAATACTGGCTATTTTGAATACAGTCTAAGCACATTTTTTACCTTTAATCTTGCCCCATGGCGGGATCAATTTGAGTGTGTTTGCGGATATTAATACTAGAAATAATGAGCAGAGACAAAGCAATTAACAGCATGCCCACAAGCTCTTGTGTTTTAGGTGTTTCGCCCAGCTGAATCCATGCCGACAAGACACCAATCACTGGCGCAAGCATTGACGCCATGCTTGCCACGCCCGCTTGCAAACGCTGCAACGCATAAATCCAAAGCACCCAAGCTAAGGAGCCACTAAGAAATACACTGAACAAAATGCAGTTGATAAAAGTTGCGGTCCAATTGATTGGCGGTGCGGGTACAGCGAAAGCAAGTAACACAAGAGGAATAGAACCTAA
This sequence comes from Methylophilaceae bacterium, assembly GCA_046153505.1. Taxonomy (GTDB): domain Bacteria; phylum Pseudomonadota; class Gammaproteobacteria; order Burkholderiales; family Methylophilaceae; genus JBJXDT01. The sequence continues at coordinate 28,877 of JBJXDT010000024.1, forward strand.
CAGTAACGGCCACGCGGTCAAATTAAGCAAATCGAAACTTGGTAATTTTGCGTGTAATTTTTTTGAGACTATCGCCGAAATTGCCCAAAAAATTCCTGAGCACACCGCTAAAAACATGCTAAAGCCATCTGCTGCAATATGCAATGGATCAAAGATAAGCACAATGCCAAAAAGGGCAAACAGCACCGCTATCCATTGCCAGCCTTGTACTTTTTCGCCCAGTAACAGCCAAGCAAACAGCATCACCCAAAATGGCATCGTGTAAGCCAATACCGCTGTTTTACCTGCGCCACCATGTACCAAGGCAATTATCAACAGACCCGTAAAACCGCAAGTTTGCAGTAGGCCAAGTAATAACATGGTAGGGAACTCCTTTAAGGTCAGTGGGCGTTTAGTAAAAAACATCACCATAAAAAGCATAATCGCCCCTAAAAAAGTGCGTATTGCTGCAAACTGATAAGGGCTTGCATCTTGAACTGCTAGCTTCATGACTACCCAGTTGTAGCCCCAAATTAAGGTGAGTAAAAGCAGGGCTAAAAAAGCTTTAATCGTTGTATTGTTTCGCATATCGGTTATTTATAGTTTGCTAGCGACATTATAAGGTGTATATTTTTAGGAATGCACGCCTGAGGGAGAAATCATGAAAACACTTCTACAAATTTTAAAAAATAAAAACCAAAAAGAGCTGATTTCAATTCAGCCAGAACGCCCAGTATTTGATGCACTTGTAATTCTTGCTGAGTACAAAATTGGCGCACTTGCGATAATGCAATCTGGCAAGTTAGTAGGCATTTTCTCCGAGCGCGATTATGCGAGAGAAGTCGTTTTAAAAGGTAGGTCATCTAAAACCACGCAAATTCAAGACGTGATGACCACAAAAATCATTTCGGGAAAACCCGACGATTTAGTGGAGTCTGCGATGAGCTTAATGAGCGAAAAACACATTCGGCATTTGCCAGTGCTTGATGGCGACAAAGTGCTAGGTATGTTGTCACTTGGCGATTTGGTGAAAGAAACGATTGCTTACCAACAGAGCTTAATTAAGCAGTTAGAAAGCTATATCCAAGGCGGATAATGTATTTTCTAATGAAAATCATGAGGCCGTATTCATGGTTTGCGAGTTCGGTTTGAAAAACCTTTAGCGCATAATGCACTCATACAAACAAGTAGCAAATAAATTGTTTGTTGCTTTAAATGAATAACTCGTTTAACCAAATTTAGGAGAATTATTATGTGGACAACACCAGCAGCTACTGAAATGCGTTTTGGCTTTGAAGTTACAATGTACGTGATGAACAAATAATTCACTTTTAAGTGAATGCAAAAGGGAGCTTTGGCTCCCTTTTTTGTTTGTTACTACTAGACAACTTTAGTCCCCAATAATCTTTACTAACACGCGTTTCTTGCGGCGACCATCAAATTCACCGTAAAAAATCTGCTCCCATGGACCAAAATCAAGCCGTCCTTCGCTAACCGCTACCACTACCTCGCGCCCCATGACTTGGCGTTTAATATGCGCATCGGCATTGTCCTCGCCAGTATCGTTATGACGATAGCCACTTACAGGCTCATGCGGCGCTAACTTTTCTAGCCAAACTTTATAGTCGTGATGCAAACCACGTTCATCATCGTTAATAAACACACTGGCAGAAATATGCATGGCATTTATCAGCACCAAGCCCTCTTGAATGCCGCTTTCTTGTAGGCACGCCATCACTTCACCCGTGATATTTTTAAAATCCATGCGGCTAGGTATATTAAACCAAAGTTCTTTGCGAAAGCTTTTCATAATGTTCACTCCCTGATGATTTAGCTTTTTTATTTTAGCACCCCTAAAAATAAAAAAGCCTCCTAATGGAGACCTTTTTACATAAAAATTGCTTAACCTTTTACTTCTAATTGCTCACTAAAAGTTTTACCTTCATTATCCGTGGCTTTTACTTCTAGCTTTCCAGGTGCATCTGGGACAAAGTCAAATTTAAAATACGGGTCTTCCGCGGTTCCCACGCCCACATCTACTGTCAGCAAAGGCTTGTCATTGTAGCTAAAAACAGCTTGCTTAATATAAAACGCAGGCACAAAACCCTGCGAAACCAAATCACGCTGCAAACCAGTGCGCATCGGGTGTTTGATATTAAAAGTGGAGGAAATTGTGCTACCTAATTTGACTGGCTCGTCTACTTTAAGTTTAATTTTCCCTGCCGTTGCTCTAATTTGCGCTTCATCGCCATCCACCGTACCACCACAGCCGCCAGCTGCGCGAATTTCACGCGAGGCTAAGTATAGTTTTCCATCCTCCGTTTCGCCGACCAAACGCACAAAAGCATCGGTTTCAAATCTAATTCTAGTCGATAAATTAAAGTTACCTAGTGCGTCGGTTAAATGGTATGTTGCCGTGAGTGGAATCGGATTAGCATCTACAAATGCATACAGCTTTTTGATTTTTACACCTTTGGCCGCCGCATTATCCAAAATGTAGGTTACTGGCACTTGCGCACCACTTTCGGCGCGGCGCGGCGCATCGATACGCATAAAATCCGCATCGATAATTTCGCGCTTTTCAAAAAACGCTTCTTTCATCACACCCCATAATTTCGGGTTAGATTCCGCAAAAGCAGATACGCTGGAAGCCAATATCCATGTGCCTGCCAGAACAACTGAAAATAATTTATTCCACTTCATACTACCCCCAAAACATTCTAATCACACAAACGCACGCTATCCAAATTGGATTACTAAATTTTTAATTCTTTTGCTTGATATTATTTTTTTTAAATTATTTGTATGTGACGTGCATCACATTACTGCTGACTCGGGTCGCCCGACGGGCGCATTTCGTAATCTGGGTTCCAAAATTCTTCAAAATTAAGCTCAACCCCGTTGCCTGCAGGGTCTTTTAAATTAATTTGACGCACGCCGTTCGCCAAAATACGCGTAGTGTAAAGCACGTTATGCTTGGTTAAATTCGCTTCCATCGCTGGCATATCGTTGCAGGTAAAGCTGACATGGTCATACGTGCCATGGACATGTAACTGAGGTGGTTCTGGCGTTTTATATTCTGCTAAATGCACAACATCGTTAGTGCCAATATAAAGCCAATAACCATAAGTGGTGCTCGCGACGCGCTTGCCAACCGTTAAACCCAAAATATCGCAATAGAAATCTCGCAACTTATGCATCGTCTCACGATCGGTGCGGAAATTAACGTGATTGATTTCGGTAAGTGGCATAAGCTTTTGTTTGACAAGGTAGAGTTAATAAAATTTCAACTGCAATCATACCCGATTCCACTAGAGGTTGACAGTTTGAATAAGCGCATACCTTATGCCATACTAGGCGTGTAGAACAAAATAAAAAAACTTAAAAATTCAATAAAACTAATTATTTATAGGGAACTAAATAATGAAAGCCTTAGTAAAAAAATACGCCAAAGAAGGCCTTTGGCTAGAGGATATGCCTGAGCCAGAAGTTGGCAATAATGATGTGCTGATTAAAATTAAAAAAACTGCTATCTGCGGCACCGATGTACACATTTACAACTGGGATGAATGGGCGCAAAGAACGATTCCTGTGCCGATGATTACTGGGCACGAATACGTCGGCGAGATTGCAGGATTTGGCTCAAACGTCACAGGGTACAACATTGGTGATATCGTCTCTGGTGAAGGCCATTTGACTTGCGGACGTTGCCGCAACTGCTTAGGTGGGCGTACACATTTATGCCCCAACACCATCGGCGTAGGTGTTAATCGACACGGTGCTTTTGCTGAATACTTGGTGATTCCAGCCAAAAATGTGTTTAAACCAAGCCGCCCCATTGATACCGATTTACTCTCTTATTTTGATGCATACGGCAATGCGGTGCACACTGCTTTGTCTTTTAATATGGTGGGTGAAGATGTGTTGATTACTGGCGCAGGCCCCATAGGCAGCATGGCGGCTTTGGTGGCCGATCATGCCGGTGCTAGAAATATCGTGATTACCGATATGAACCAGTACCGTTTGGATTTAATTAAAAGTATTTTACCTCGTGTAGTAGCAGTAAATGTCAGCAAAGAGTCTATTACCAAAGAAATGATGCAATCGATGGGCATTTTTGAAGGCTTTGATGTGGGTCTAGAAATGTCTGGCTCGCCCAAAGCGTTTGGCGACATGCTCAGCAAAATGATTAACGGCGGCAACATTGCCATGCTGGCCATTATGCCTGCTGGTTCTGGCATTGACTGGGATATGGTGGTATTTAAAGGCCTGACGATTAAGGGCATTTATGGTCGTGAGATTTTTGAAACTTGGTACAAAGGCAGCATGATGGTACAAAGCGGTCTGCCTTTAGAGAAAATTATCACGCATCGGTTTCACTATACCGACTTTCAACAAGGCTTTGACGTAATGCGATCTGGCAACTCAGGTAAAGTGATTTTAAATTGGGAAGAAAAAGCATAATTGGAAAGACTAAAAAATGAGTTTTAAAACCACAAAAGCGAGCATCGCCGCAGACCTAAAAGACATTGAAGCGCAAGGGCTATATAAAACTGAACGCATCATTGGATCTGACCAAAAAAATCGCATCACGCTAGCTGATGGGCGCGAGGTGATTAATATGTGCGCCAACAATTATTTAGGCTTAGCCAATAACCCAGACTTAAAACAAGCCGCAAAAAAAGGCATTGATGATTGGGGATTTGGCTTAGCTTCTGTGCGGTTTATTTGTGGCACACAAAGCATCCATAAAACGCTGGAAAATAAAATCAGCACATTTTTGGGGATGGAAGATACGATTTTGTATTCCTCGTGCTTTGATGCCAATGCTGGCTTGTTTGAAACGATACTTAACGACCAAGATGCCATTATTTCTGACGAGCTCAATCATGCATCGATTATTGACGGCGTTAGGCTTTGCAAAGCGGCGCGCTACCGCTACAAAAACAATGATATGGCTGATTTACGCGCCCAATTAGAGGCCGCCAAAGCCAACAACGCAAGGCGCATTTTAATTACCACAGATGGTGTATTTTCGATGGACGGCACCATTGCAAAACTGGATGAAGTATGTAATTTGGCAGATGAATTTGGCGCCATGGTGCATCATGATGACTCACATGCCACAGGCTTTATGGGTAAGACTGGTCGTGGTGTGCATGAGTATTGTGGCGTCATGGATAGAGTCGATATCATTACCACCACCTTTGGCAAAGCTTTGGGTGGGGCATCTGGCGGTTGTACTTCTGGTAAGCAAGAAATTATTGATTTATTGCGCCAACGCTCGCGGCCTTATTTGTTTTCTAACTCACTCGCCCCAAGCATTTGCGCTGCCACCATTAAAGCAATAGACATGCTATCGGGCTCTACCGCATTAAGGGACAAACTAGAACACAACACGCATTATTTTAGACAAGGCTTAGCAGCCGCAGGTTTTGATTTAAAAGACGGCGACCACCCGATTATCCCCATTATGTTGGGTGACGCAGTGCTGGCACAAAACATGAGCAAGCGCTTACTCGAAAAAGGTGTGTATGCAATTGGCTTTTTCTTCCCAGTCGTGCCAAAAGGCAAAGCCAGAATCCGCACGCAAATCTCAGCCGCACATACCACAGAAGATTTAGATGCCTCGATTAAAGCGTTTGCGGAATGTCGGGATGAGTTGGCAAAAAGCTAATAAGTTATGTTGCTGTAATATTTAAACCGCTGGATTCGGTGTGCGAACGCGGATGTGTAATTCACGAAGCTGCTTCTCATCCACCTCATTCGGCGCATTGGTCATCAAACATTGCGCACGTTGTGTTTTTGGGAAGGCAATCACGTCACGAATGGATTCTGCACCCGCCATTAGCGTGACTAAACGGTCTAAACCGAATGCCAAGCCGCCGTGTGGAGGTGCACCATATTGCAGGGCATCAAGCAAGAAGCCAAATTTTTCTTGCGCTTCTTCTTTGCTAATTTTAAGCGCGTCAAATACTTTCGATTGCACGTCTGATTTATGGATACGCACTGAACCGCCGCCGACTTCCCAGCCATTCAATACCATGTCGTAGGCTTTAGATAAACATGCGCCTGGGTTGGTGGCGAGCATGTCTTCGTGGCCGTCTTTTGGTGCTGTAAAAGGATGGTGCAAGGCTGCCCAGCGATCGTTTTCTTCGTCGTGTTCAAACATCGGGAAATCCACTACCCACAATGGTGCCCAAGCGCGACCATCGACATGGCCTTTATCATGGCCCACCTTAGCACGCAATGCACCCAAGGCTTCGTTCACGATTTTGGCTTTGTCCGCGCCAAAGAACACGATGTCACCGTTTTGCGCGCCTGTGCGGTCAATAATGGCTTGTAGCGCAGTTGCATGGATGTTTTTCACAATCGGGCTTTGTAGGCCTTCTTCATTCAATTTGGTGATATCGTTGATTTTGATGTACGCCAAGCCCTTAGCACCGTAGATTTTGACAAACTCGGTGTAAGCATCAATCTCAGAACGACTTATTGCCGCGCCGTTAGGCACGCGCATGGCAGCAACACGACCACCTGCCATGTTGGCGGCGCCACTAAACACTTTAAAATCAACATCTTTCATCACATCTGAAAGCTCGGTGATTTCTAGCGTCACGCGCATATCGGGCTTATCTGAACCGTATTTATTCATGGCCTCGCTAAATGGCATGCGTGGGAACTTAGCTGGCAAATCAACGTTTTGTACTTTTTTGAGCATGCGACGAATCATTTCTTCGACGATGTCCATGATGTCATTTTCTTCTAAAAATGAAGTCTCAATATCCACTTGGGTAAATTCTGGCTGACGGTCTGCGCGTAAATCTTCATCGCGGAAGCATTTCGTGATTTGGAAGTAACGGTCAAAACCCGACACCATCAACAGTTGTTTAAAGAGTTGCGGTGATTGCGGCAAAGCAAAAAACTGACCTGCATGCACACGGCTTGGCACCAAGTAATCGCGCGCGCCTTCTGGCGTGCTACGTGTGAGCATCGGCGTTTCTACTTCAATGAAGCCATTTTCATCTAAATAATCGCGCAGATTTTTAGCGACTTTGTAACGCAACATCAGATTTTTTTGCATCGCTGGGCGGCGCAAATCAATATAGCGATGTTGCAAGCGCACGGTTTCAGTGAGGTTTTCGTCATCCAACATAAACGGTGGGGTTAAGGATGGATTGAGAATCTCAATCTCGCTCGCTAACATTTCCACCTCACCCGTTGGAATATTCGGGTTGACGGTGCCTTCTGGACGTGCGCGCACTTTACATACAATTTTTAATACAAATTCGTTACGTACAGACTCTGCAATGGCGAATGCGGACTTTGTATCTGGGTCAATGACGATTTGCGCCATGCCTTCACGGTCACGCAGGTCAATAAAAATCACGCCACCATGGTCGCGACGACGATGCGCCCAACCACAAAGAGTAACAGTTTGTCCGATTAGTTCACGGTTTAATTGGCCGCAGTAATGTGTACGCATCATAATAAATTCATTCGTTTCTAGATTATGGTTAAAAGTTATGGTTTAAAAAAATGCTTTTGTCTGGTTTGACCAAATTTTTCTGCCGCCGATTGCGGCGCAACAGTGCCCATGCTGATTATGTATTTGAGCGCTTGATCTACGCTCATATCGAGTTCAATGGCTTCGGCTTTAGGAAGCATTAAAAAGAAGCCAGAAGTGGGATTTGGCGTGGTGGGCACATAGACACTGATATACTCTCCTTGTAAGTGATTGCTTACATCGCCACCCGGTTTTCCTGTTAAAAAGGCAATCGTCCAAGTACCTTTACGCGGGTATTCAATAAGTAATGCCTTGCGAAATGCGTTACCAGAATCTGAAAAAAGCGTGTCTGAAACTTGCTTAACGCTAGAGTAAATAGACTTGACGAAAGGCACTCGCGATAGCAGGCTCTCCCATAAAAGTATCAACTGTTTGCCAAAAAAATTGGTAGCAATTAAACCAGTTAAAAAAATAATAAGTAAAGTAAGTAAGGCGCCAATCCCAGGGATTTCAGCGCCAACTAAACTTTTTGGCCGCCATGACACTGGCAACAACAATAAGCTTTGGTCCATTGTGTTGATGAGCGTGTGAAGCACCCATAGCGTGATAAACAGTGGTACCAACACCAGCAAACCAGTAATAAAATATTTTTTCATAGTTTTAATAGAATAGTTTTGAGAGCCAAAATTACAACTTTGCCAAATTAGTGACAGGCGCAGCCAGGTGTGCAGCTTGCAGCAGCAGGCTCGGCCGCACTTTTTTCTGGTTCTGCGGCGGTTTTATTTTCTGATTTTTTCCCTTTAAAATCTGTGGCATACCAACCCGTGCCATTAAGCTGAAAGCTAGGCGCAGAAAGCATTTTGGTAAAGGTCTCATGTGCGCATTGCGGGCAAGTGGTAGTGTTAGTTTCGCTCATTTTGCGCATCACTTCACCTTTATGCCCACAATTAGTACATTGAAAATCATAAATTGGCATGTTTTTAGCTTGTTTGGGTGGCTGAAGAAAAATTGAATTATAACTGATGTCAACTAAATGGTTAATTGATTGTTATTATATGATTAACAACAAGTTGCTAAAAAAGTTGGGGATTTGTATGCAATTGTTAAAAATTAAAGTTTTGCAAATTTTTTTACTCGCGAGTTTGTTTATAGTGCATTCGGCGTTTGCAAATGTGGTTGGTTCTGTCATTTTTAAATCTGGTGATGTTTCGATTACGCACGAAGATAAATCAACAATTGCTGCCGAAAAAAATCTCTCCCTAAATACAGGTGATACCATTGAGACACGCGAAGGTCGCGTTCAATTTTCGCTGATTGATGGTGGCAAAGTGTCGCTTCAACCAAATAGCATTTTTAAAATCAGCAAATACGAGTTTTCTGGAAAGGAAGATGGCAGCGAATATGCGATTATGGAATTGATTAAAGGCGGCCTGCGCACAATTACTGGTCTTATTGGCCATAAAAACCGTGAGCGTTACAAACTAAAAACTACAGTTGCCACTATTGGTATTCGTGGCACTGAATTTACCGTTAACTTCAACAACAATCTATTTTTGATGACAACTAACCACGGTAGTGTGGATGTTTGCGGAACTACGGGAAGTTGTTTGAACGCAGTAACAGGGCAGTCTATTGTTGTAAGCGGCGCTGGCGGCGCGCCTGCATTCAGTTCTAAAGCGGCAAAAGCAGCCGCAGCAGCGCCAGATAGCGGGAAAACTACGTTTGCCGTGAGTGACGCGATTAGCAACAGCGGGATTCCAAGTGTTATTAATAGTACATCGAATTCATCTATCACCAACTTAACATCGGCTAACCTTTTATCCGTTTTTAGCGACATTGGTAATGGCACAGCTAGTTTTGCGATTAATACGAATTTAAAAGTAGCGGCAAATGGTCAGCTCACAAATATAAACTACAACCCTTCTCCTGCGGATAAATTCGAGTTAAGCCCTATTTCTTTCGCTAGCTACAATACTGACAACATTGTGTCATGGGGGCAAGCAACTGCGGGCACCTATAATTTTACGAGTGGCGGCACGGTGAATGATGTAGGCGACAGCATTCAAAAATTTGACTATATTGTAGGTATCACACCCAACCCAGGCACCTTGGCAAGCCTGAGTGGCACATATGATGTATTTGCTTCTACTGCACCTTTTCTGGTTGTAAATGGCGTAAACACTAGCACGGTAGGTGCTGTTAATTCAACTACAGGCAACTTTGTTTTTAATTTTGCAGCAGCCCCAAACTTTACTTACACCTTAAATGTAAATGCAAGCGTCTTAAATGATACTTACAATCTAACTGGTAGTGGCAATCTAAATCCTAACAATCCTGTTTTTACTGCTACTGGCTCAATACTCTCTAGCGCTGGCAGCTGCCAAACAGGCTGTTCCACTGGATTGCCATTGCAATCAAGCCAACTTATTCAAGGTGCGTTTTTTGGCGCCAATGGTGAACGTATTGGCCTTCAATATGGATTCAACGTACCAGGTCTAGGTGGCAATATTAACGGAAGCGCCGTTTTATCACCTACTACAGCAGTTCCTGGCTTTTAAAAGATCTCTGCGCCAGAAAATAGCCCGCAATTTGCGGGCTATTTTCTACCAAGTATTATTTATTATTAAATTAATTACATTTATGTATCAGGTATATATCAAAACGGGATATCATCCTCAAAGTTATCAAAAGCTGCACCGCTAGCAGGCGCTTGGCTATTGGATGCTGGCGCAGATGTTTGTCTTGCCGGCGCTTGATTGTAATCATCTGGGGCATCCATTTGTCCACCATCATAACTCGCGCCACCGCCATCACTCTTGCTACCGAGCATTTGCATTTGATCACCAATAATTTCAGTGGTGTAACGGGTCACACCATCTTTTTCCCATTTGCGCGTTTGCAAACGACCTTCAATATACACAGGGCGGCCTTTTTTAAGATATTCCCCAGCAATCTCCGCTAGGCGGCGATACATGACAATATTATGCCACTCGGTTTTTTCCTGCTTTACGCCACTTTTATCTTTCCAATTTTCAGTGGTTGCAATACTAAAATTGGCAACAGCCTCGCCGTTTGGCATATAACGTACCTCAGGGTCACGCCCTAAATTACCGACTAAAATCACTTTATTTACCGATGCCATAACGCTCTCCCAAATTTTAATTTATTTTAACATGGCAAACTTATTCTGTTGCCTGTTTTTGAAGATTGGTTTTCGGCGCTTGCATGGTGACAGCAAACACCAGCCACAGCGCAATCAAACATGCACAAAATAAAAATACATCGCTTTGCCCATAGTGTTGTGAGATAAAGCCCGCAGCCACCGCACCCAGCGCCATGCCTAGAGATTGTGCTGTGTTGTGCACACCCATCGCCATGCCTTTTGCGGCCGGTGGAGCAATTTTAGAAACAAGCGAAGGAAGCGATGCCTCTAATATATTAAAAGCAACAAAATACACCAGTAGCGAAACGACTACGCCCCAAAAATTGGTAATAAAGCTCATCAGCATTAGCTGGGCAATCAACATAAGTGCGACTGCGCCAATCATCACTTGCTTAAGTAAACCGTGCTTTTCTCCCACAATAATCGCTGGCACCATTAGCGCGAACGACAGCAGCAAGACTGGCAGATAGACTTTCCAATGCTGGTCTTGCGGCATATGGCCAGCGTTTTGCAATGCAAATGGCACTACTAGAAACATGGCAATTTGTGCCGCATGCAAGGCAAAGCTGCCGAAATTAAGCCGTAAAAGTTGGGTATTTGAGAGTATATCGCGCATTTTAACGGTGCTTTTAACTTCCATTTTTTGTGGGTTAGGTACAATAAATTTGACCACTAAACCTGCTAACACACACAAAATAGCCGTCATCCAAAAAATGCCACTCACACCTATCCATGCACTTAAGAGCGGACCTAAAACCAATGAGATTGCGAATGTAATACCAATTGTTGCGCCTATCATCGCCATGGCTTTGGTGCGGTGCTCCATGCTGGTCAAATCGGCTACCAGCGCAGTAACCACAGCACTAATTGCGCCAGCCCCCTGAATGCTGCGACCAATAATCATGGTGACAATATCACCCGCCATTGCGGCGACAATACTACCGACGATAAATAGAACTAGACCAAAATAAATCACTGGCTTGCGGCCAAACTTATCGCTGGCAATACCAAAAGGTAATTGCAACAGTACCTGCATAATGCCATATGCGCCCATCGCAAAACCAATCAAGGTATGGTCTTTACCACCTTCTAGCCCTTCTGCATAAATCGCAAAAATGGGTAGTAACAGAAACATACCCAACATACGCAACCCATATATGGAGGCTAAACTAATTGCGGCTTTGCGCTCAAGCGCAGGCATTACATTTGTAGATTTCATTAAATTAATTGAATGTTCTAGTGCAAAGGCGGTATATTATCAGGTTGCCAAAATTTTCGTTAAGGCTTTATGGAATTCATCAAAATCCGCGGTGCACGTACGCACAATCTCAAAAACATTTCGCTGGATATTCCGCGCAATAAACTTGTTGTCATTACAGGCTTATCAGGCTCGGGTAAATCCAGCTTGGCATTTGATACGCTTTATGCAGAAGGCCAACGGCGTTATGTGGAAAGCCTATCTGCTTATGCAAGACAGTTTTTGGCGCGCATGGATAAGCCAGATGTGGACTTGATTGAAGGTTTATCACCAGCAATTTCGATTGAGCAGAAATCAACCTCACATAACCCTCGTTCCACCGTTGGCACTGTGACAGAAATACATGATTACCTGCGATTACTATATGCCCGTGCAGGCGACCCAGAATGCCCAGAGCATGGTGTAAAACTCCAATCGCAGACAGTCTCAGAGATGGTCGATACTATTCTGAAGCTGCCAGAAGAAACGAAGTTGATGATTTTAGCGCCCGTGGTATCTAACCGAAAGGGCGAGCAGCTTGATTTATTTGACGAACTAAAAGCTCAGGGATTTGTGCGACTTAGAATCGACGGCAAAATTTATGAGATAGACGCCTTGCCGCAACTTGCCAAAACCACTAAACACCATGTGGATGTGGTTGTGGATAGAATCAAAGTAAAAGAAGATATGAAGCAACGCATAGCAGAAAGCTTGGAAACTGCTCTGCGTTTGGCTGAAGGTAAAGTGATTGCGCTGGAAATGGACAATGAAAAAGAGCATCTGTTTTCTGCCAAGTTCTCTTGTCCTGTTTGCGATTATTCACTGGCAGAGCTTGAGCCGCGCCTGTTTTCATTTAACAACCCAATGGGCGCCTGCCCAAAATGCGATGGCTTGGGAAATGTGACATTCTTCGACCCAAAGCGCGTTGTTGCATTCCCACACTTATCACTTGCCAGCGGCGCAATTAAAGGTTGGGATAAGCGCAATCAATTTTATTTCCAAATGCTTTCTAGCTTGGCGACGCACTACAATTTTGATTTGGAAACGCCTTTCGAAGAACTTGATGCTACTGCACAAGATGTGCTTCTAAATGGTTCTGGGCGCGAACAAATTGCCTTTAGATATTTGAATGAGCGTGGCACATTTTTTAGCAAAACACATACATTTGAAGGTATTTTAAACAATCTCCAACGCAGATACCGTGAATCTGACAGCATGGCGGTGCGCGACGAATTGGCAAAATATATCAATGCTGCAATTTGCCCCGATTGTAGCGGCACGCGACTACGCCGCGAGGCGCGCCATGTAAAAGTGGGGGGTAAAAATATTCATCAAGTATGTGAAATACCGCTTAAGCAAGCGCTTACTTTCTTCGAAACAATGAAGCTTACTGGGCAAAAACTGGCCATTGCAGACAAAATTGTGAAGGAAATTGAAAATCGCCTGAAATTTTTGACGAATGTGGGTTTGGAATATTTATCACTTTCGCGTTCCGCAGAAACACTCTCAGGCGGCGAAGCGCAGCGCATCAGGCTTGCCAGCCAGATTGGCAGCGGTTTAACAGGAGTCATGTATGTTCTTGATGAACCTTCTATTGGACTGCATCAACGCGATAATGACCGCCTGTTGGAGACGCTTAAGCGTCTGCGCGACATAGGCAATAGCGTGATTGTGGTTGAGCATGACCACGATGCAATTATGGCAGCCGACCACGTCATAGATATTGGACCAGGCGCGGGTGAACATGGTGGGCAGATAATAGCTGAAGGATCGCCAGAGGAAGTACTTGCCAATAACAAATCACTCACAGGTCAATATTTAAGTGGCAAAAAGAAAATAATCTACAATACTTTACGCACTTCGCCCGATCCTAAGCGCTGGCTGTCTATGTTTCACGCTACAGGCAACAATCTTAAAGATGTCAAACTAGAACTTCCTGTTGGCTTACTGACTTGCATCACGGGTGTTTCTGGTAGCGGCAAATCGACACTGATTAACGACACCCTTTATCGTGCTGTCGCCCAACATTTGTATGGAAGCAGCACAGAGCCAGCGCCATTTGATGGCATTGAAGGTTTGGAGTTTTTTGACAAAGTAGTTGATGTTGACCAAAGTCCAATTGGCCGAACTCCTAGATCGAATCCTGCAACGTATACTGGCTTATTTACGCCTATTCGCGATTTATTTGCCGCGGTGCCAGAAAGCCGAGCACGTGGCTACGGACCTGGTAGATATTCGTTTAACGTAAAAGGTGGGCGCTGCGAAGCCTGCCAAGGCGATGGCGTCATTCGCGTTGAAATGCACTTTTTGCCTGACGTTTACGTTCCTTGTGATGTTTGTAAAGGCCAACGTTATAACCGTGAAACTTTAGAAATCAATTTCAAGGGCAAAAATATTCGCGAAGTATTGGAAATGACCGTTGAACAGGCTCACGAATTTTTTAGTGCCCAGCCAGTGATTGCGCGTAAACTTAAAACCTTATTAGACGTGGGGTTGGGCTACATTACACTTGGACAAAGCGCAACCACATTGAGTGGTGGCGAAGCACAACGTGTCAAGCTTTCGCTTGAACTGAGCAAGCGCGACACAGGTCGCACACTGTATATTTTGGATGAACCAACCACTGGTTTACACTTTGCCGATATCCAGTTATTGTTAGATGTCATTCATCGGTTACGTGATGCAGGCAACACGATCATTATTATCGAGCACAATTTGGATGTGATTAAAACCGCCGATTGGCTTATTGACATGGGTCCAGAAGGTGGAGATGGCGGTGGCACCGTCATTGCGGAAGGTACACCAGAAGATGTAGCAAAAAATACTAATAGCTATACTGGGCATTACTTGAAAGCCATGCTATGAAAATAAATCCTAAATACAGCCAGTTATTATTCGCATTTTTAATGTCCCTGCTGATGGCTATCGTAATGACATGCATTGTCACCATCAAACTAACAGGTCTTAGTCCAGGATTTTTTGTTAGGTGGCTTTATGCATTTGTGACTGCATGGCCAATCGCATTTCCCAGTATTTTAGTGATAGCGCCAATCGTACAAAAGTTGGTAAAAAAACTTACTTCTTAGCTTCTATTTTCACTACGGGCGGATTTTTAGGTAGCTCGCTCATGCGCATGCGGGCAAGTATTGTCGCCGTTCTTCGATTGAGATAGCGCGTATTGCGATGATCATCGTAAAAACGCGGATTTGGAACCATCGCGGCTAATCTTGCCGCTTGTTCGCGGCTTAATCCAGATGCACTGGTTCTGAAATAGTGTCTCGATGCCGCCTCTGCGCCAAACACACCATTGCCCCATTCAATAACGTTTAAATATATCTCTAAAATACGCTGTTTGGTCAGCATATTCTCTAGCATCAACGTGATAATAGCCTCTTCGCCTTTTCGCCATGGCGTGCGTTTGCTACTTAAAAATAAATTTTTGGCTAGTTGCTGGCTAATCGTTGAGCCACCTGCAACCAATTTGCCTTTTTTTAGGTTTTTTTCATAGGCTTTTTCAATGCCTTCCCAGTCAAAACCTTGGTGATCAACAAACTTTGAATCTTCGCTGGCAATCACTGCGCGCTTAAGATTGTTAGATATTTGCGAATAATCCACCCATTTATATTTTAGCTCGGCATCTGGATTTTCTGCTTGAATCGCTTCTAAACGTGTTTCCATAAAACTGCTGGAAGACGGATTAAACCGCGTCCACCAACAAATATGCAGAAAAATCCAAAGCTGGTAAAACAGCACAAAGATAATAAATACTACTAAAAAGCGCTTGAAAAGCCCGCCAACACTTAAAGAAGTATTTGGTGTTTTGTAAAACAACCAACGAATCAATTCAGTTTCTCAACTCAGCTATGACTGGAGCGGTTTCAGGCAACACACCGCGCCAAATGTAAAACGCCTCTGCCGCTTGCTCTACTAGCATGCCTAATCCATCTGCAACTTGAGCGCCTGTTTCTCGGGCTTGCGCCATAAAAGGTGTTTCACGACCATACATCATGTCGTATGCCAGACAATTTTTTGCGAAAACACTATCCGGAATCGGCAAGGCAGTATCAGTTAAACCTGTAGAGGTACTATTAATGACTAAATCAAATGCTTCATCACCAAGCTGGTCAAATTGTTTAGCTATACAGACAGTTTTGTTTTTGCTTGTATCTACTACTTCTGAAAGAATTCTGGCAGCCTCTTCAGCTTTGGCAAAAGTTCTATTAGAGATTACAACGCGACTGGGATTAGCATTTGCTACTGGCTGCAAAACCCCAAAAGCTGCGCCACCAGAACCTAATATAAGAACTCTTTTTCCTGCGATTTTAAAATTTAAATTCTTCTCAACATCTCTTACCAAACCAATTCCATCAGTATTGTTCCCAATAATATCCCCATTTTTAAAAGTCAAAGTGTTTACAGCACGAGCCCTATTCGCAAGTGGGTTCACAGTGCCTTGCTGAGCTACAAACAATAAGGCATTAAACTTAAATGGTACGGTCACATTCAAGCCTTTGTATCCATCAGCAATTAATTGACCAATTTTTTCTTCAAATTCATTCGGTCCAACTCCAACCAATATTGCCTCGTAGCTGATATTTTGATTAGTTTGTTTGGCGAATGCGGCGTGAATTTGGGGTGATTTGCTATGCGCTATTGGGTTGCCGATGACGGCATATTGGTCTGTCATGCTAGTTTTTCTACCTTAATTCGTCCA
>JBJXDT010000025.1:0-24135 GCA_046153505.1 Methylophilaceae bacterium
TAGTTATTTATAGTGTAAAACTTTTAAATATCCAATGGATAAGTCAAATGACGGGTTCCCTCTTACCAACTAAATAATTAGTATTCCTCCAAGATTTGAATGTATACACGGAGATGGTAATGACTAAACCGCTTTATTCGCATCCAGCAACTAGAAAAACCACATTAATAAAACTCAGTGGGTTTTTGATGTTGATGACAATACTTAAAGTGGCAAATGCAACAACGCCACAAGAGTTAATCGCCAAATATGAAGGCCGGTCTGCAAAAGCTTCACCTACAAATGGCCAAACATTTTTTACTACTAAACATGGTAAAGAATGGAGTTGTTCTAGTTGTCACGACAAAGTGCCTAATCATGAAACCAATCATATAGTCACCAACAAAGTCATTAAGCCGATGTCACCCAATATTAACGCCGCTCGCTTTTCTGACGAAGCTAAAGTTGAAAAATGGTTTAAGCGTAACTGTAACGATGTAGTTGGAAGAGAATGCACTGCTCAAGAAAAAGCAGATGTAATTTCATGGTTATTAACAGTGAGGTAATAGCAATGTCAAAAATATCAAAATTTTCATTTTTAGTTTTATGCGGTGTTATAAGTTCTAATGCATTTTCAGCAATGCCTAAAGGAATGCCAGAACCTTACATGAACGAGTGTGCTAGCTGTCATACAGCATACGCCCCTAGATTCCTTAATCAGAATAATTGGAAAAATATTACCACCACTCTGGATAAACATTTTGGAACCGATGCATCTATTGACGCTAAAACAGTTGAAGAAATCACTAAGTGGCTTATCAAAAATGCTGCCACAAAAGGGGGATCGGCAGAGTACTCACTTGATAACAGAATTACTAGCAAATCTTGGTTTAAAAGTGAGCATGATGAAGTATCTGCAGCAGAGTGGAAACGTCCTAGTATTAAAAGTCCCTCAAATTGTATGGCTTGCCACATACAGGCAAACGCAGGTATTTTTGATGAAGATAGTGTCAGAATTCCTAAAAAATGAATTTAACTAAACCAATTTTAGTATGGGATTTGCCCATACGTGTATTTCACTGGTTACTTGTCATTACTTTTGCGGGGGCTTGGCTAACGGCGGAAAGTGAAAAATATCAGCTAATTCATTATGCATTTGGTTATTCAGCAGGAGCCTTAGTGTTGTTTCGAATAGCTTGGGGCTTTACAGGCACAAAATATGCGCGTTTTAGTGATTTTGTTAAAGGCCCTAAAGCTGTTGTTCATCATTTATGTGACATGTCCACAAACATGCATAAGGAACAGTATTCGGGGCATAATCCTGCAGGCTCAATCATGATGGTGATGCTATTGCTTTTAGTATTAGCAATTGTGGTTACTGGCTATTGGAATGTCAAAGAATTATATCAAAGCATAGCTGAAGATTGGCATGAAAGCCTTGCGAATATTACATTGTGGCTAATTATTCTTCACATTTTAGCAGCTGTTGTGATGAGCTATTTGTCTAAAATAAATCTTGTGAAATCTATGGTAACTGGTAAAAAACTTGGCGAAGCTGTCAATGCCATTCCCTCACAAAAAAGACTCGTGGGATTAATCCTGTTCATTTCAATAACTTTGTTCTTTTATCTTACTTTAAAAGGATTTTTTTCTAATTTAACAACTTGAAAATTACTTAACAGTAGTTAGCTGCAAACCATATCAAATTAACTCACACTTATGAATACCCCTTGGGAATTTTCTTACATTCCCTTTCCAAAACAAGACGACCACTGCATTTTATAATTGCTTGACCTAATAAAAATTTGTAGCGGCTTTTATTTTGTTAAAATAGCTAATTGTCCAATTGGTACACGATTTTGACCACTCTTAAACTATCACAGAAACCAGCGGAAACAGCTACAGAAAAAACTGTGGCAAATAAATCGCCAGTGCGCCGTACCGACCCTGCTAAACGCGACCGCAGCAAACCGTTTGTAAAGGCAGAACGCCCGGCAGAAGCGCCTTCGCGGCAGCGCAACCACAGGCATGACGGTACTTTACATAATGCACAAAAACCTGAGTACGAGGCGCAAAAGCCAGATAGTCGCGCGCCAGTAGATAGACCCATTATGCGTAGCGAGTTTAAAGACCGCAAGTTTTTAGATGACAAAGCAGGTAACAAACTTGGGCGCAAAGAAAGAAAGCCAAACGATTTTAAACAAAATACCAGCACGCCTGAGAGCCGCATGGATACTGCCTCGCAGGGCAAGGTGCAAAGTGAGACTACGCGTAATTATGCCGACCGCGAAGGCGCGTACCGCAACCCACCGCGCCGTGGCGGTAAGGCGCGCGATGGTTTTGTAGCGAGTGAGTTTGATAAAAACCGCGCTTTTAGAGAGGCAACGCACAAAAAAGCGGCAGCCAAGTTGCCGCAAAATGAGGATACGAACCCGCGCCTTTCAAAACGTATGGCAGAGCTTGGCCTTTGCTCACGCCGCGAGGCAGATGAATGGATTACCAACGGCTGGGTGAAGGTTGATGGCGTGATAATTGACACGCTTGGCACGCGCATTAAGCACGATGCTGAGATTATTATTAGTGGTTATGCCAAAGAACATCAATCGGAAAGTGTGACGATTCTTCTGCATAAACCCGTGGGCTATGTGAGCGGGCAAGCCGAGGATGGCTACGAGCCTGCGATTGTGCTGGTGCACCCAGATAATGAGTGGCTGGATGACCCCGAGCTAAATGTGCATAACCAAAAAGAATTTCAACGTGGATTTTTGCGTAACCTTGCCCCTGCAGGCCGTTTGGATATTGACTCTACAGGGTTGTTAGTGCTAACTCAGGATGGCCGCGTGGCGCGCCATTTGATAGGCGAAGACTCCAGCGTTGAAAAAGAATATTTAGTGCGAGTTGAAGGCGCTTTAAGCGACGAAGGTATGAAGAAACTTAACCACGGGCTTGAGCTAGATGGCGTAACATTAAAACCTGCTAAAGTAAGCTGGCAGAACGAAGACCAATTGCGCTTTGTGCTGCGCGAAGGAAAAAAACGCCAAATCCGCCGCATGTGTGAGCTGGTAGGCTTGCATGTAGTTGGGCTAAAAAGAGTTCGCATTGGTAGCGTAAATTTAGGTAAACTTCCATTAGGGCAATGGCGTTACTTAAGAGCCGATGAACGGTTTTAATAATTTTTTAAAATATTAAGGAAAAATATGGGTTTATTAGATAGTATTGCTGGCGCAGTGATGGGTAAATTGGGCGGCACAGAAGGCGGCATGGCGCAAATTGCGTTGGATATGTTTAACCAACATGGCGGATTAAATGGTGTTTTAGATAAACTTAAATCTGGCGGTTTGGGCGACCAAGTGGCTTCTTGGGTGAGCACGGGGGAGAACCAAGCGGTTTCTGCAGACCAAATCACCAGTGCGCTTGGTAGCAGCCAAATTGCGGATTTAGCCGCAAAATTTGGCATAACGCCAGAAGTATTAAGCGGCCAATTAGCACAGCACTTGCCAGATGTGATTAATAAACTGACACCTCACGGCGAAGTGCCAGCAGATTCTGGCAACTTACTCACCACCGTTTTGGGTATGCTTAAGTAATATCAGAAACCTTCAAAAGGGGCATCAAGCCCCTTTTTTATTTTTTGTCACATAAAATTTATGTGCTTTGAAATTTACTAGCTTGAAATTTACAACTCAAACTTTAACAATTGACTGCTAAAATAATCATATGGATTTAATTATCTTACTAAAAGCCTTTATTTTAGGCGTTGTCGAAGGCGCAACCGAGTTTCTCCCTGTAAGTAGCACTGGCCACTTAATCATCGCGGGCGATTTGCTGAATTTTAACGATGAAAAGGGCAAAGTTTTTGAGATTGTGATTCAACTCGGTGCCATATTTGCCGTGTGCTGGGAGTTTCGCCACCACTTGTGCAAAACCGTACATGACTTGAGTAGCAAAGCCAGCGCGCAAAGTTTTGTAAAAAATTTGGCAATTGCATTTTTGCCTGCGGCAATCATGGGCTTTTTGTTTTTACACCAAATTAAACAGTACTTATTTAATCCCTTCAGCGTAGCAATTGCATTAATTGTAGGTGGTATTGCCATTTTATTTATCGAAAAAAATGCTCCAAAACCTATTACATATCGGGTCGAGAGCGTCTCTAGCAAGCAGGCATTACAAATTGGTTTAGCTCAAACACTTGCTCTAATTCCTGGTGTTTCACGCTCGGGAGCAACAATTTTAGGCGGTATGTTGTTTGGTTTAAATCGATCCGCTGCTACAGAATTCTCATTTTATTTAGCAATTCCCATTTTATTTGCTGCCAGTGCGCTGGATTTAATTAAAAGCTGGAAACTATTCACCAGCTCTGACATTCCTATGTTTATAGTCGGTTTTTTCACGGCTTTTGCTTCTGCAGTAATTGTGATTAAATTTTTATTACGCTACGTGGCTACCCATGATTTTCGGGCGTTTGCGTGGTATCGAATTGTATTTGGTGTTATTGTTTTAATGTATTTTTGGAAATAGCTCGCACACAGAGGAGTTAATAAAATGAATAAGATTGTTAAATATGCACTTTTCAGCGTAGGCGGCATCATTACGCTGTTTCTGCTTGTGGCGGCCTACTTTGCGGCAACGTTTAATCCCAATGATTACAAAGGTACCATCATTAAGTTGGTGCAAGAAAAAAAGGAACGCACACTAAAAATCGATGGCGATATCAAACTCACTTATTGGCCAAAGATCGGCGCAGACTTAGGAAAAATATCGCTTTCTGAACAAAAATCAGACGCAGAGTTTGCTTCAGTCAATAGCGTGAAAGTTTCACTAGCCGTATTGCCATTACTTAAAAAGGAGCTGGTGGTAGATACGGTTTACGTGGATGGCGCAAAAGCGAATATTATCAAACACCAAGATGGCACATTAAATATTGACGATTTAATGAGCAAAGAAAAATCTGAAACCATTAAGTTCGATATTGATGGCGTGAATGTCTCCAACTCTGAGGCGCACTATACAGATGAAGCTAGTGGCGCAAAATATGCGCTCAGCAAATTTAATTTAAAATCTGGTCACATTGCCTTGGCTGAACCCGTCGACTTGGCAACCGATTTCACCGTGACCAGCAACAAGCCTGAACTTACTGCAAATGCCAATATTAAAGGCAATTTTTTGCTCGATCCTGAAACCAAACATTTTAAAGTGAAAGGTTTAGATAGCCATATTTTGGGCGATATGCTGGGTGGCAAGGGCATGGATATTGTGGCGAGCGGCGATGTAGATGCTAAACCAGAAAAAATGGAGTTTTTAGTCGATGGCCTAAAACTGGTTGTTTCGGGCACGTTTGGTGATGCGAAACAAGGCGTGGATTTAAGCGCACCTTCTCTTAGCATTTTAAAAGATGAAGTCAGCGGGAAAAAAGTCACCGTAATTTTAAGTCAAGATAAAAATGGTGACACATTAAAAGCCAATATGGTGTTAGCAGATATGAAAGGTTCGCCTAAAGCCTTGCAAAGCAGCGGCATTACTGGCGAATTATCTGCCGTACAAGGCAAGCGCACAGTGTTAGGAACGTTTTCATCGCCATTTTCTGGCGACATTGAGAACTTGATTTTTGATTTACCAAAACTTGCTGGAAATTTAGATATAAAAGACCCAAGCTTGCCTAATGGCGGCATGAAAGGAACCTTTAATTTAGCCGCACACACCGATATTAAAAAACAACTCGCAAATAGTAATTTTAATTTGGCTGTGGCTGATAGCAAATTAGTTGGCGACTTTGATTTGGTAGGCTTTGACAAGAAAAATATCAAATTTAACTTAAGTGCTGACAAGCTAGATTTAAACAACTTGATGGGCAAATCGAGCTCAAAACCAAGCGATAAACCGGCAGATATGAGCGCGCTAAAAAGTATGACAATTGATGGCAAATTGAATATTGGCAGCCTGATTTATGATAAATATCACGTTTCCAATCTCAATGTGGGCATAAAAGCCGACGGCGACAAACTGATTTTGAGCGGGCTGGACGCCAAATTAGACGACAGCAAAATTAAAGGCAATCTCGGGATTAGTCATTTTGCCAAGCCAGTTTATGAGTTCGATTTGGACATTGATTCGCTAGATGTAGATAAGTACACGCAGCCAGCACCCGCACAGAATAAGGCTTCTGGCGGTGGTGGCATGACTGTGTTGAAAACGCTTTTGGCAGAAGGTAAGCTACGCATTGGCAGTTTGAAATATGGCAAATATCGCGCTTCCAACCTAAGTACAACACTGAAATCGGACGGCGAAAAGTTCAGCCTTAATCCATTCTCGGGCAAAGTTGACGACAGCGAAATTAAGGGAAATTTTGCGATTAGCCAATATACCAACCCGAAATATACCTTCGATTTGGACATTGATAATTTAGATATCGACAAATATGCTGCGGCGGCTTCAAGCTCAAGTAACGCACCTGCTAAACCTTCAGACCCAAGTAAACCAGCCGATTTAAGCGCGTTGAAAGCCTTAAATGCTGATGGTAGCTTGCGCGTGGGACATTTAAAATATGGCAAAACGAACGCCAGCAATGTGCGCATAGATTTAAAATCGGACGGGCAAAAATTAAGCCTAAACCCGCTTTCTGCCAAAATTGATGATAGTCAGATAAATGCAAAAGTAGGTGTTTCACGCTATAACGACCCTATTTATAACTTTGACGTGAACATTGATAAGCTAGATGCAGACAGATACATTGCCAAAGGCGACCCCAAAGCAAAAAGTAGCGGCGATACGCCGATAGATTTGAGCCCGCTAAAAAAGTTGAATGCCACTGGCGAAGCCAAAATTGGCTGGCTTAAGCTCGCCAACGTTAAAACCGAAAACGTGCGTTTGGGTTTAAAGGCAGATGGCGGAATTGCAACACTTTCGCCTTTTGCCGCTAATTTGTATCAAGGCAGTATGGAAGGTACACTTAAAGTGGATGCGCGTGCGACACCAAATATTAGTTTCAAACAGAACATGAAAGGTGTTTCCATCGGCCCATTGCTGGTAGATGCCATTCACAATGATATGCTTTCTGGCACTGGCACGGTGAACGTGGATGTGACCACCAGCGGCAACTCGGTAGGCGCATTGAAAAAAGGTTTAAATGGTAGCAGCTCATTGAACTTAGCCGATGGCGCGCTGAAAGGGGTAGATATTGCCGGCAGCATTCGCGAATTAAAAAGCAAAGTTAATTTTCTTGGCAAAAAAGACGCAAGTGCAGACAAAACTAAGAAAACAGATTTTAGTGAGCTAACTGCAACTTTCGATATAAAAAATGGTGTTGCGCATAATGAAGATTTAGCGATGAAAGCGCCTGTTCTCAGGCTTGCAAAAGGCGATAGCCGCGGCGATATTAATATTGGCAATGAGACTATTAACTATACTGCAAAACCCACCGTGGTGAAATCACTTAAAGGTCAGGGTGGCGCGGAGCTGGATAATTTAAGTGGCATCCCAATTCCTATCAAAATTACAGGCACATTCTCCGACCCAAAATACGGCATGGATTTCTCCGCAATTGCGACTGGGCTGGCACAATCCAAGCTTATCGACAAAGTGGGCGGAGATAAAGCAGACGCATTAAAAGGCGCGTTAAATGGCGACCCAAAAGACGCACTAAAAGGCTTATTTAGTAAGAAAAAACCTGCAGAAATACCTGCAGATGCAACTGCCACACCCGCTGCTCCCGCAGATGCTAGCGCGGCGCCAGCGGCACCAGCAGAGGCGCCTGCATCGCCAGAAGACAAAGCGAAAGCGAAACTTAAAAAACTACTAAAGTTTTAATTTATTTGTGACAAATCTTACTGATTTGCCCAACAATTTACCTTTGCCACAAGATGACGGCGCTTGCCATCATTTAGTTGGTCTAGCATTGCCTAATATCAGCCTACCTTCAACCAATAGCACAGTCATCAATGTTTCAAAGTTAATTGGTTGGCTAGTAATTTACTGTTACCCAATGACTGGCAAGCCTAATGTGCCATTGCCCGATGGCTGGGATGCAATTCCAGGCGCACGTGGTTGCACACCACAAAGCTGCACTTTCCGTGATCGCTTTGAAGAGCTTACACAATTGAAAACTCAGGTATTTGGTTTAAGCACACAAAACAGTGAATATCAGCTAGAAGCCGCAACTAGACTGCATTTGCCTTATGCTTTGCTCAGCGATGAAAAATTAGCGTTAACACGTACACTTAAATTGCCAACCTTTAAAATTGGCCATATGCACCTTAATAAGCGCGCGACCTTGATTGCTCATAACGGCGTTATACGACACGTTTTTTATCCTGTTTTTCCGCCAGACAAAAACGCGAATGATGTCATTGATTGGTTAAAACAGCATGCGTAATTTTGCTAACGCAATTATTTGCTGGCAAAAACAGTTTGGGCGACACGATTTACCTTGGCAAAACACCACTGACCCTTACGCAATTTGGGTTTCGGAAATCATGCTACAGCAAACGCAAGTTTCAGCTGTTATTGGCTATTATGCAAAATTCATGATGTGCTTCTCCAATATCCATGCGCTTGCCAACGCGACGCAAGATGAGGTGCTACAACATTGGAGCGGCTTGGGTTATTACAGCCGAGCGCGCAATTTGCACAATGCAGCACAAAAAATTGTGGATGATTTTGGCGGCGAATTCCCGCAAGATTTTGATGCCATTTTAAGCTTACCTGGCATTGGCCGTAGCACTGCGGCAGCTATTTCGACGTTTGCATTCAATCGGCCCCAGCCCATTTTAGATGGCAATGTGAAGCGCGTGTTTGCGCGACATTTTTTAGTGGAAGGCTGGCCGGGCACGCCAAAAATTGAACAGAAAATGTGGCAAATTGCGTTGCGCGAAAATCCAACAAATGACGCAATTGCCTACACGCAAGGCTTGATGGATTTGGGTGCAACACTTTGTTCGCGAAGCAAACCGAAATGCAAGGAATGCCCAGTGAATTCAAGCTGCGTAGCTTTTGCACAGAATCTAACTCAGAAATTGCCTACAACAAAACCACGCAAAACATTGCCAGAGAAAAATATCACAATGTTGGTGATGATGAGCGGGAATGAAGTGATGTTGGAAAAACGCCCGCCTAGTGGTATATGGGGTGGATTATGGAGCTTTCCCGAAACAGAAATTACAGCAAAAGATGCGCAAATTTTACCCAAACTCACGCACAGCTTTACGCATTTTAAGTTACATATTCAGCCGCAATTAGTACAGACAAACAAAAAGAATCATGCGATTGAGCCACGCACGGTTTGGCTTAGCTTGGACGATGCAATTGGTGCTGCAATCCCAACGCCTGTACGTAAAATATTACTGAATTTAAAAGAGGGAATCCGTAAAATTTAAATTAACGATGCTCTGCTAGGCAATATCCATGCGGCTCTCAGAGTACCTATAATTTAATGCGTGCGTGAATGCAAAATGCGTTCTGCCAACATTTGAAACCTTGGCGATACAAATTTACGGCTTTGCGAACCCGCATCAGCAATCGCTAATAACTCCTCAATTGCAGAACGAAAACCTAACTCAAACAAATAATAATCAGCAGGATCAATCGCCGATTTTTTGTCCGAATTTACATCCTCACAAAGTCTATCAAATGCCTCTTTACATAC
Source organism: Methylophilaceae bacterium (assembly GCA_046153505.1). Lineage (GTDB taxonomy): Bacteria > Pseudomonadota > Gammaproteobacteria > Burkholderiales > Methylophilaceae > JBJXDT01. Next base: position 9,617 of record JBJXDT010000025.1, read on the forward strand.
GTTTTGCTCAGCCATAGCACCCTCCAAAATTCATTTACCTGTCTTATAGTAAAAATCTTTTAGCAATTTGGCAAGGTTTTAATATTTTTCGTTTTAAAATTTACTTCTGATCCCAGCTATCTTCCCACATACAGTGTTTAATTGTATGACGATTTTTAATTAATTCATCAATGCTAGGCTCATCATTTAATGCTCTTTTAAGGGCAAGTTTAATTGCATCATAGTTATTTTTGTACATATCGGCTTTATCTAATGTACCTGCTTTTTCTAGCTCAATGCAACCTGGGTCTATCCACAATAACGCAACGATACACAAATCGTTCACTTGGTCTTTTGGAATAATGCCCTCAATCACTGCGTCTAAAATCCCATCCGCTACAGCAGCCTGTACAACTCCACCGAACAAACCAACATCTGTACTACCTTTTAATGTCACTTTTGGCACCATCATGCAAGCTGGGCGAACCAGTTGATTGATATCGCGAACTGCGAACATGGCAGTATGGCCTTTGCTTTGCGCCATCATGTTAGCAAAAGCTTGACCAACTGGGCCATCGACTGCACCGATTAAGATTTCCGGCATCGCTGCAGTAACATCTTTGCCCTCAGAATAAACAGTTGCTTCACCTGCTTTAAATACGATTTTTGCCATTTGTTTTCCTTTTACAAAATAATTTAAACTAATAATACATTATACAATTGAATTGTGACTCTTAAATAGCGCGCTGCATGTCTACATGCCAAATATTTGCATCAATATAGGCCTCACTAGTCACGGTAAAGCCCGCCTTTTGATAAAACGCTATCGCATGTGTTTGAGATGAAATAGATACGTTTTGAATCCCCAGCGATTTACATATCTTAATCGCTTCATCTAACAAAGCTAAGCCAAGGCCTTTTCCACGCCACTCACGTAACACCGCCATGCGGCCAACTCTGCCAATTTTAAGGATACGCGCACAAGCAATTGCTTGGCCTGAATGGTCAAACGCCAACAAATGAATAGCGTCTTGGTCATGCTCATCCCATTCAATATGAAGTGGCACATGCTGCTCTTTAATAAAAACGGCTTCTCGCAAGGCTTTTAGCATAACTTGATTTGGGCTATGCCAACTAATTTGTTCTATGATAAATTCTTGAGTAAATGTCTGATTCATACAGATTTTAGCCTGCTTTAGCATTGCATTTGTGACTAGTAACAGGCATTATGCACACTTATTTTTTGTTAACAAGTTGATAAGGTTTATTATGCAAAAATATCAAACAGCAGCTGCCAGAATGATGCTTGCACTGGTTTTTTTAGGTCTCGTTTTACTACGCTTAAGCACTATTATGGCAAGCCCTGATGGCTATTTGCAATATCAAATGACGCTAGGGCAATTTGGATTGCCAGGCATATTCGCCCCATTGCTCATTTTGGTACAGTCAGTAGCCGGACTCGCCTTATTGCTTGGTTACAAAACAAAATTATTTGCACGCGTTTTAGCAGTTTTATCGGTATTTCTAGCACTTGTGTTGGGCTTGAAATTTCCAGAGCTGTTCTTCCTCTATATGGGCATTGCTGGTGGCATGTTGCTACTTAGCATTTACCCACAAACCGCTTGCAGTTTAGATAACCGAAAATAAGCCTATAAGCCTTTAAAAAAGCGGCACTAGCCGCTTTTCTATTCCCACTCTAGCTGAGGGTATAAGGTATTTACATTACGCCTGTTCGCGACATTAAATAAAAGCCACTTATCTTTTTCAGTTGCAGCGGCAGTGTTCATTGTGTCGCTCATGCTTATGCCTTTTTTAATGCTCGCGCGGATATCTGTAAGCAAAATATTCAAATAACGTTGCTCATCATTAATTGCGGCTTGCCAATTTTTGGTTTGCAAGCCGTGGCCTGGCACCACTTGTTTTACATTGTAAGTTTTAAGGGTATCCAGCACTGAAATTAGGCCTTTAATATCGCCCTCTAACACGGGCGTGCGTTGGGTAAACAGTAAATCACCCGTAAAAAGAGTGCTGGTTTTACTATCTATCACGGTGATATCCGTATTTGTGTGCGCTGGTGGGTACGCTGTCAATTTCAATGTTCTTTCGCCCAAATCGAGTTCTAAAGTATCTTTTACTTCCAGCGTAGGCACAATTGTTTCGCTACCTTTTGCATCCGCGCCCAAGTATTTCACATTTAATTTATCGTAAGCTTCTTTACGCAACAAAATTGCAGTCGCCAATTTAGCATGCCCTACAAATTGCGGCCTATCGGCAATAAATGCTGCATTACCAAAAATGTGGTCAGGGTGCACATGCGTGTTAATCACGTACAAAATTGGCAATTTGGTGATTTTTGCAATTGCAGAACGTAGTGCAATACCAACCTTAAGACTGCCGCCCGTATCAACCACCGCCACACCTTTGCTACCAACGATAACGCTTATATTACAAATATCCCCTTGATAACCTGTATCAATATCTAAATGCTTTCCGTGGTGCACATAAATACTATCACCAATATCCTCTAAAAATGCGCTATTTGTGGATTTTACTGTTTGCAAAGCGCAACCCACCAAGGCAAGCAACATCAAGGGGAATAAGACAAATCGGGTAATTAGCGCCTGCATCAAGAGTTTCTTTCTATTTTTACATATTAAAATGCTAATATTAGATGAACATAATTGTGGTGATAATTGTCACACAAAAGCAATTCAAATTCATAACTTAAAAATGAGGGGCAGGTATGAGCACAACAAACTACACCAAAACAGCGATTATTCTACATTGGATAATCGCACTGAGTATTTTTATCATGTTTGGTATTGGTTGGTTTATGGCGGATCTCCCAAAAAAAGCACCAGACCAAACTTCATTCGATTTGTTTGATTTAGGTATTTACACTTGGCAATCTGCAGAGCCGGTTTCTGTCCGGTCATTTTATTTCAATTTACATAAATCTCTTGGCGTCACCATTTTTGCACTCATTTTTATTCGCATTCTTTGGCGCTTTACGCACAAACCGCCTGCTTTGCTGAACAGCTACAAGGAAATCGAGAAAAAGGTTGCGACTGGTGCGCATTACTTGCTCTACATACTTATGGTAACCCTACCACTTAGCGGCGTAATTATGGCGCTTAATAGCAAGTATGGTATTAAATGGTTTGGTATAGATTTTTTGGCGGGAACAGATAACAAACCTACGCGAGAATTTTGGGTAAGTGCGCACGAACTCATTGGCATTATATTATTGGTGATAATCAGCATTCATGTGCTTGGCGCCTTGAAGCATAAGTTTATCGACAAAGACGAAACTCTAAGTCGCATGAAACTCTAAGTAGCGATATAAAAACAAAAAAGCCCACAGTTAAGAGTGGGCTTTTTTAATCTTAATAGGTTCGTCTTTTTGGTGCATAACTAGCACCACCAGCCTCAATATGCCTAAATGTGATGCGTCCGTTGTTAATATCGTATGGAGAAAGTTCCAGCGTAACTTTGTCACCAGCCAAAATACGAATATGGTTTTTCTTCATTTTACCGCCCGCATAGGCAATGAGTTGATGCTCATTATCAAGCGTCACACGATAGCGCGAATCAGGTAGTACTTCCATTACCACGCCATTCATCTCAATTAATTCTTCTTTAGCCAAAATCACTCCAAAAACAGCACATATTAAACTTGCGCGAAGTATAGGCTCGCGAGGCCAATTTAGCAACAAAAAAACTAGGAAAAACAATTATTTATGCTTTTTTGTGCAAAAATATGCATAAATTGCTTGTTATTGTCACCATTAACGTGTACAAAGCGGTTAGGCGTTGGAATTTTCAAATTTTTAAGTCGTTAGGCTAAATAGATTTTAAAACCCAAATTTTCAGGGTGCCTCCCTATTTAAAGTATGAAAGATTATGATATGGCAACAGGTATAGTTAAATGGTTTAATGATTCTAAAGGTTTTGGTTTCATTACTCCTGATGGTGGTGGTGACGATTTATTCGCGCACTTTTCAGCGATTGTTGATAGCGGTTACAAAAGTTTGAAAGAAAACGAAAAAGTAACTTTTGACATCACTGAAGGCCCAAAAGGTAAACAAGCTTCAAATATTCAAAAAGCTTAAGTTACACAAAAACCTGAGGTGAAAGCCTTAACTAAAATGGCCCTTATCGGGCCATTTTTTTATTGATGGTATTGTTGGCTGTATTTGCGCACTGCGTTTATCATAGCGCCCGCATTCTCTGGTGGCGTCCATTGCGTAATGCCGTGGCCGAGGTTAAATACATGGCCGTTGCCGTGGCCATAACTGGCTAAAATACTCGCAACTTCTTTTTCAATCACTTCTTGCGTGCTTAGCAATATTGCTGGATCCATATTTCCTTGTAAAGCTACACTGTTACCAACGCGTTTGCGCGCTTGACCAATATCTACAGCCCAATCCAGCCCGAGTGCATCTGCACCAATATCTGCTTGCTCTTCCAGCCACAAAGAACCACCTTTGGTGAAAACAATGCGCGGTACAACGCGACCATCAGCTTCACGTGTAAGTCCGTTCACAATTTTTTTCATATAATTGAGCGAAAACTCATTGTATGCATTGTGTGAAAGCGCGCCACCCCATGAGTCGAATATCATCACGGCTTGAGCGCCTGCGGCGATTTGTGCGTTGAGATATTGCGTCACCGTTTGCGCAGTAATGTCCAAAATATGGTGTAATAAATCTGGTCTTGCGTAAGCCATTTTTTTTGTGGAGAGGAAGTCTGTACCACCTTTACCTTCGACCATATAGGTAGCAAGCGTCCAGGGGCTACCTGCAAAGCCAATTAGTGGCACACGGCCATCTACGTTTTCGCGAATTTGGCTAACTGCGTCAAACACATACTGCAACTTTGCCATATCGGGCACATGTAGCTTCTGAATATCGACCTCTTCTGTCAGCGTGCGCTCAAATTTTGGGCCTTCACCTTCTTCAAAATAAAGCCCTAAGCCCATTGCATCTGGCACAGTAAGAATATCGGAGAATAAAATTGAGGCATCTAGTAAAGGATACCTATCAAGAGGTTGCAAAGTGACCTCTGTTGCAAAATTAGGATTTTTACAAAGCTGAAGAAAACTGCCTGCGGTTTTGCGACTTTCACGGTATTCGGGCAAATAGCGCCCAGCTTGGCGCATCATCCATACGGGGGTGTAATCTGTGGGCTCACGCATCAGCGCGCGTAAGAAGGTATCGTTCTGAAGTTTAGTCATGAATAGTTAGTATTTTTAGGATAGTCTAGCGGGGTAGCGTAGATGAACCCATCAAAAACTCGTCCACAGCACGTGCGCACTGACGTCCTTCTCGAATTGCCCAAACGACGAGTGACTGACCACGGCGCATATCGCCTGCTACAAAAACTTTGTCTTTGCTTGTTTTGTAGCTTTGTGCGCCTTCTGTCAGCGCTTTTGCATTGCCGCGTGAATCTTTTTCCACACCAAACACTTCAAGTACTTTTTGCACAGGTGACACAAAACCCATAGCAAGTAGAACTAAATCAGCTGGGATAGTAAATTCTGAGCCTTCTACTTCTACCATTTTGCCATCTATCCATTCCACTTTTGCGCCGACCAAATGCGTCAACTTGCCATTCTCGCCAACTAATTTTTTAGTGGTTATTGACCAATCGCGATTAGCGCCTTCCTCGTGACTGCTAGAAGTGCGTAGCTTGAGCGGCCAATTTGGCCATACCAACGATTTATTTTCTTTTTCGGGCGGTTGCGGCATTAGCTCAAACTGTGTGACACTGGCCGCGCCATGTCGATTGGACGTGCCAACACAGTCAGAACCTGTATCACCGCCACCGATCACTACTACGTGTTTACCAGTAGCGCGCACCTGATTCGGAATGCTATCTCCTGCGTTGACTTTGTTTTGTGCTGGCAAAAAGTCCATCGCGAACATGACACCATCAAGCTCACGACCAGGCACAGGCAAATCACGCGGAAACTCGGCACCACCTGCCAAAATTACGGCATCAAATTCATTTTGCATATTATCAGCACTGATATCAACGCCAACATATTGGTTTACTTTAAAAGTCACGCCTTCAACTTCCATTTGTTTTATTCGGCGGTCAATATGTGATTTTTCCATTTTAAAATCTGGAATGCCGTAGCGTAATAAACCACCGATACGGCTATTTTTCTCAAACACTGTGACAGTGTGACCTGCGCGTGCAAGCTGTTGCGCACTTGCCAAACCAGCAGGGCCAGAACCAACAATGGCCACTTTTTTTCCTGTTTTTTTTGCTGGCGGCTGTGGCAGAACCCAATTATTTTCCCAAGCTTTATCGATAATTGCATGCTCAATAGATTTAATGCCTACCGCATCATTATTAATATTGAGTGTGCATGCTGCTTCACAAGGCGCTGGGCAAATTCGTCCAGTAAACTCTGGGAAGTTATTAGTTGAATGTAATGTATCAATCGCATTGCGCCAATCTTGGTGATAGACCAAGTCGTTGAAATCAGGAATGATATTGTTTACAGGGCAGCCAGAAGTACAAAACGGAATACCGCAATCCATGCAACGAGCACCTTGTTGCTTGGCTTGGTCATCAGTTAAATGTAGCACAAACTCTTTGTAATTATGCACGCGATCTTTAACGGGCAAGTTAGCCTCGCTAAGACGTTGGAACTCCATAAACCCTGTAATCTTACCCATATATAAAGCCTTTACCCATTATGCTGCTTCCTTACTTGCTGCCGCTGCCATTTCGGTGAGCGCGCGTTTATATTCGTGTGGCATCACTTTTACAAATTTTGCACGTTCATTTGGCCAATCAGCCAAAATTGCTTTTGCGCGTGCGCTATCCGTGTTATTTGCATGATTTTCAATCAATGTTTTAAGTAATGCTTCATCTGCCTGACCCATGTGTTTAATGCCGCCAATACTGGCTTCTGAGCTTTCCACTTTTTCTAAAGCGACCATGCTCATATTGCAACGTTTAGCAAACATACCATCGATATCATATACATACGCCACACCTCCGCTCATGCCTGCCGCGAAGTTCTGACCAGTAATTCCCAACACAACCACGGTACCACCAGTCATATATTCGCAGCCATGATTGCCTAAGCCTTCTACCACTGCCGATGCGCCTGAGTTACGCACACAGAAACGCTCTCCTGCCACGCCACTAAAATAGGCTTGGCCTGTGGTCGCACCGTACATCACAGTATTACCAACGATAATATTTTCGTGTGAAACACCACGGAATGTTTTTGGAGGTTTAATGACAATGCGACCGCCACATAATCCTTTGCCCACATAATCGTTACCTTCACCCGTCAACTCAAAACTTATGCCCTTAGCTAAAAACGCAGCAAAACTTTGGCCTGATGTGCCAGTAAAATTTACATGTATCGTATCATCTGGCAAGCCTTGGCTGCCGTAGCGCAGTGCTACTTGATTTGATAGCATCGTACCCACTGTACGATTGGTGTTAAAAATCGGCATATCAATATTGATTTTTTCACCATTTTCCAACGCTGCTTTTGCTTTTTCAATCAGCTTGTTATCAAGCGCATTTTTTAAGCCGTGGTCTTGTACATCGTTGTTGCTACGCGAAACACTTGCTGGCATATCTGGTTGATGGAAAACCTTGCTGAAATCCAAACCATGAATTTTCCAGTGTTCTATGCCTTTTTGTATATCAAGCAAATCAGCACGTCCAATCAAGTCACTAAATTTGGCAACACCTAAGCTCGCCATCAACTCACGTACTTCTTCTGCAATGAAGAAGAAAAAGTTAACAACATGCTCTGGTTTACCTGTAAATTTCTTACGAAGTTCAGGATCTTGAGTGGCAACGCCAACAGGACAGGTGTTTAAGTGACATTTACGCATCATAATGCAACCTTCAACTACTAAAGGCGCGGTAGCAAAGCCAAATTCGTCAGCCCCTAAAAGGGCACCAATCACAACATCACGACCCGTTTTAATTTGACCATCCACTTGCACGATTACGCGGCCGCGTAATTGGTTTAACACCAACGTTTGTTGCGTTTCAGACAAGCCTAACTCCCATGGCGTGCCTGCATGTTTAATAGACGAAATAGGTGATGCACCAGTACCGCCGTCATGACCAGCAATCACAATATGATCTGATTTAGCTTTTGCTACGCCCGCGGCGACTGTACCTACACCCGTCTCAGAAACCAATTTAACTGAGATAGAAGCTTTAGGATTTGCATTTTTCAAGTCGTGAATGAGTTGTGCCAAATCTTCAATCGAATAAATGTCATGGTGAGGCGGTGGCGAAATTAAACCCACACCAGGAACCGAAAAGCGCAATTTTGCGATGTATTCAGAGACTTTATGACCAGGTAATTGACCACCCTCACCAGGTTTTGCACCTTGTGCCATTTTGATTTGAATTTGATCGGCAGAATTTAAATACTCTGCTGTTACACCAAAACGACCCGAAGCAACTTGCTTGATACGAGAACGTAATGAATCACCTGCTTTAAGTGGAATTTCTGCTTCTATTAAACGCTCACCAATGACCTCAGCCAAACTACTGTCCTTTACCAACGGTATAAAGCGCTTAGAATCTTCACCACCTTCGCCTGTGTTCGATTTTCCGCCAATTCGGTTCATGGCAATAGCAAGTGTCGCATGCGCTTCTGTTGAAATTGAGCCAAGCGACATCGCACCTGTTGCAAACCGTTTTACGATTTCTTTCGCAGGCTCAACCTGATCGAGCGGGATCGGTTGATTTTTTGGCTTAAATTCAAAAAGCCCGCGCAAGGTCATATGACGGCGAGATTGATCATTAATCAGTTTTGCGTAATCTTTAAATGTTTCATATTTGTTGGTACGAGTTGCGTTTTGCAATTTAGAAATCGACTCTGGTGTCCACATATGTTGCTCACCGCGCACACGGAAAGCATACTCACCACCTGCGTCAAGTGCGTTAGCTAACACTGGATCAGGACCAAAGGCAGCATTGTGCAAACGTACAGCTTCTTCCGCCACTTCATCCAAACCAATACCTTCGATATTGGTGGTTGTACCTGTAAAATATGCGTTCACAAAGGTGCTGTTTAAGCCGATTGCTTCAAAGATCTGCGCACCGCAATAGGATTGATAGGTCGAAATGCCCATTTTTGACATGACCTTGTACATGCCTTTTCCTATGGCTTTTACAAATTTTTTGTTTGATTCATATGTATCTTCTTTAATGCTCGCAATCGTCTCATAAGTCAGCCAGGGGCATACTGCTTCCGCGCCATAGCCTGCCAACAATGCGAAATGATGAACCTCGCGCGCCGATCCAGTATCAATTACCAAGCCAGTGCTCGTGCGTAAGCCTGCTTTTACCAAATGCTCATGCGTTGCGGCACAGGCGAGCAATGCTGGAATGGCAATACGATCTTTTTGAACATTCCTGTCGCTCAGAATCAACACATTGTATTTATCTCTTACTGCCTGTACTGCCGAGTAACATAGTTTATCAATGGCTGATTTCATGCCCGCCTTACCCTCACTTGCAGGGTAAGTCATATCTAGCGTCATCGCGCTATAGGCACCTTGCGTAATGGCCTCGATATTCTTAAGTTTTGCTAGGTCATCATTACTTAATACCGGCTGGCTGGCCTCCAAACGAATCGCGGGTTTCGTCACATCCACACCCAATAAATTAGGTTTTGGACCAATAAAGGTCACCAAAGACATCACCAATTCTTCACGAATTGGGTCGATAGGTGGATTTGTGACTTGCGCAAACAATTGCTTAAAATAGTTATAAAGTAATTTTGGCTTTTCAGATAGTACTGGTAAGGCAGCATCGTTACCCATTGACCCAGCACCTTCTTCGCCATTTTCAATCATCGGCTGTAAGATAAATTTAATATCTTCTTGGGTATAGCCAAACGCCTGTTGCGTATCCAGCAAAGATTCTTTGAGTTCATGTGAGCCGTCTTCCTCAGGCAAATCACTTAAGAAGTAACGCGACTCTTCAATCCATTTTCTGTAAGGTTTGGCTGCTGCGAGTTCTTTTTTCACTTCTTCGTCATCAATAATACGGCCTTGCTCTGTATCAATCAGGAACATTTTTCCTGGTTGCAGGCGCCATTTTTTCACGATTTTTTCTTGCGGGAATGTAAGCACACCCATTTCGGAAGCCATCATGACGATGTCTTCATCTGTCACCAAATAGCGCGCAGGGCGTAAGCCGTTTCTGTCTAGGGTTGCGCCAATCATGCGGCCATCCGTAAAGGCAACAGCTGCTGGGCCATCCCATGGCTCCATCAATGCGGCGTGATATTCGTAAAATGCACGTCTATCTTCGCTCATCAGCGGATTATTGTTCCAAGCTTCTGGAATCAACATCATCATGGCATGTGGCAGGCTGTAACCACCAGCTACCAACAATTCCAAACAATTATCAAAACAAGCCGAATCAGACTGACCATCCGCAATGAGTGGCCAAAGTTTTTCTAAATCATCGCCTAAGACGGCTGATTTCATCGTCTCGTGACGGGCGGCCATCCAATTTACATTACCTTGAACAGTATTGATTTCGCCGTTGTGAGCAATCATCCGGAAAGGGTGCGCCAAGTCCCAAGCGGGGAAAGTGTTTGTAGAAAAACGTTGGTGAACCAAAGCTAAAGCAGAAACAATGCTTTCGTCTGTTAAATCCTTGTAGTAAACACCCACCTCATTCGCCAAAAGCATGCCTTTGTAAATAATAGTGCGGCTAGAAAGAGAAGGGACATAAAACGCGGCTTTATCATTAAATTTAAGCGCACGAACTGCATGCTCAACACGTTTACGGATAACAAAACATTTGCGCTCGAAAGTAGTTTGGTCGCCTGTATTTGAACCAATAAACACTTGCTTCATGACTGGCTCTACTTCATGCGCTGCATCAGCAATATTGCTATTGTCTACAGGCACATCACGCCAACCTAATAAGGTTTGACCTTCATCTGCAATCGTTTTGGCAAAAATGGCCTCGCAAGTAGCGCGATGTTTAGCATCCTGCGGCATAAAGACGTTACCAACAGCATATTTACCAGCTTCTGGCAAATCAAAACCAAGCTTCTTGGCCTCTTTGCGTAAAAATGCATCTGGCAATTGCATAAGTAAGCCAGCGCCATCACCGAGTTTTGGGTCGTAACCTGTAGCGCCACGATGCGTTAAATTGGTAAGAAGCTCTAAGCCTTGTTGCACAATTTTGTGTGACTTAACTCCCTTGATGTGCGCGACAAAACCAACGCCACAGGCATCATGTTCGTTTGAGGGATTGTATAAACCTTGCTTCGCAGGGGTTGCGCCCAAGCTGGTGCTTGAGCTGCTGTGATTTATTGCCATATTCTCTAATTCACAAAACGTTTAGCGGAACCTTCAATAATACCGTTAAATCGTCTTGCTATCAATCACATAGCGTGAATTTATTGGCTAAATTTGCGCAAATGCTTTTTCAGCCGCAGCGAGAGTCTTGGCTATGTCTTCATCAGTATGTGCGGCAGAAACAAACCCAGCCTCAAACGCAGAAGGGCCCAAGTAAATCCCGCTATCAAGCATGCTGTGGAAAAACTTGTTAAATGCAGCCTTATCGCATGTCATCATTTCGGCAAAAGTGCTAGGAATATTGGAGTTGAAATAAAGCCCAAACATGCCGCCTACACTTTGCGCGCTAAATGGTACACCTGCCTTATCTGCTTCGCCAATCAAGCCTTGCATGAGTTTTTTGGTTTGTGAGGTGAGCTTTTCGTGAAATCCAGGCGCCTGTATAAGCTTCAACGTAGCCAATCCAGCTGTCACAGCAACTGGGTTACCTGATAGCGTACCCGCCTGATACACAGGTCCAAGTGGAGCAAGCACACTCATGATGTCTTTACGTCCGCCAAAAGCCCCTACTGGCAAGCCGCCACCAATCACTTTGCCTAAAGTGGTCATGTCTGGCTTGATGTCATACAAAGCTTGTGCTCCGCCCAGTGCGACGCGGAAACCTGTCATCACCTCATCAAAAATCAATATGGTGCCGTGTTTAGTACAAAGTGCGCGCAAGGTTTGTAAAAATTCCATTGTAGGCACTACTAAATTCATATTGCCAACGACAGGCTCAATAATCACACAGGCAATTTCATCGCCTGTTTTATCAAACAAATCTTTCAGTTGCTGTATGTTGTTATACTCTAAAGTGAGTGTATGCGCGGCTACACTAGCTGGTACACCGCCCGAATCTGGCTCACCGAAAGTGAGCAACCCTGAACCCGCTTTTACTAATAAGCCATCAGAATGTCCGTGATAACAACCTTCGAATTTCACAATTTTATCGCGTTTGGTAAAGCCGCGTGCAGTGCGAATCGCACTCATAGTGGCTTCTGTGCCGCTGCTATTTAAGCGCACTTGCTCCATGCTAGGAACAAGCTTATTAATTTCTTGCGCCATTTCTAGTTCTAGGCCAGTAGGTGCGCCAAATGACAGGCTATTAGCCGCCGCAGCTTGCACCGCCGAAATTACCTCTGGGTGCGCATGCCCTACAATCATCGGGCCCCAAGAGTTAATATAATCAATATATTCCTTGCCATCGACATCCCAGAGCTTTGAGCCTAAGCCTTTTTTGAAAAAGACTGGGGTACCGCCTACGCTACGAAATGCGCGCACCGGCGAATTAACTCCGCCTGGAATAAGTTGTTGAGATTTATCGAATAAAGTTTGATTTTGTGATGTCATGATTTAAAATTTTCTGTCAGTTGTTGTGCCATATTTTTGATATCTTTTGCATTAAATAGTGCATTGACTACCGCAATAGCATCTGCACCTGCTTTTTTTAATGATCCTGCATTTTCCAGCGTAATACCGCCAATTGCCACTATTGGAATTTTCACACTATTTTTAGCTTCGGCAAATAGACTTAAAGGTGCGTTCACAGTATTCGACTTAGTGTTGGTGGGGAAACATGCACCAAACGCAACATAACTTGCGCCTTCTGATTGGGCTTTATGTGCGAAATTGATCTGATTATAGCAAGATGCGCCAATTATTTTATCCGCACCCAGCAAGCGACGCGACGCGCCCAAATCGCAATCTGTCGCGCCTAAATGCAATCCATCCGCATCAATTTCTGTACATAAATCCAAATGGTCATTAATAATCAAAGGCACATTATGTTTGCGACACAAAGCCAGCAAAGCCGACGCTTGTTGCAGGCGCAAATCAGCGTTAGCGACTTTATTGCGATATTGCAGAAGCTTAACCCCACCCAGCAAGCTGGCCTCGACTTTTGAGCACAGCGCTTTAGTGTCAATCTCATCTGGTGTGACTGCATACAAACCCTTAATGCTGAATTGACGAGACACTCTCTTTTCCCTCAATTTCAGCATCATCACGTGCCCAAAAAAAACGGTCTGGAATAAACTGTCCCATGCCTGGTCGAAACGCATTTTTAAGTGTTTGCCATGTGTATTCTTGCGCCTCTTGAATAGCCTCTTCCATCGTTAAACCATGTGCCAAACATGCCGCAATTGCACTGGTGAGCGTGCAGCCAGAGCCATGATAACTACCAGACAGGCGCTCCCAATGGTAAGCCTTAATGAGCGCGTTTTCAGATTGCAGATTGCCACCATACAAGGCATTTACCACATCGGTAGTGCGCTCATGTGTTCCAGTAATCATCACATACTCTGTGCCCATCGCCAGCAAACGCTGGGCACATTCGTCCAGCGAAGAATGCTTCACTTCATCGCTCTCTTCGTAATAGGCTAATCTTCGCGCCTCAAGGCTATTTGGCGTAATAAGTGTAGCCTGCGGAAACAATAACTCGCACATCGCTGCTTGCATTTCCTCGTTGGTTAAATCATCTCCTCGACCAGAGGTTAAAATCGGGTCTATCAACAAAGGTACATCAGGATAATCTGCCATAATTTCCGCAATCACTGCGACGTTTTCCACGCTACCAAGCAAACCCAGTTTAAATGCGGCAACTTGTACATCTTCTAAAATCGTCCTTGCCTGATCATTAATCCAATCTGCATCGAGCGGCAACACACTATCTACACCAACAGTATCTTGCACGGTAACGCCAGTTACAACGGATATAGGATGGCACCCAATGCTCGCTAAAGCCAAAATATCTGCCTGCAAACCCGCTCCGCCACTAGGGTCTGTGGCGGCAAAAGTCATCACGCATGGGGGTGTTGGTGTCATTTCATTCTTTCTTGGAGCGGGTGACGGGAATCGAACCTCACCCTCTATAATATCTCTAACTACTTATTTACTAAGGCTTCTTTTCCTGAGCATCAAAGACGATTAATAAAATGTGTGCCACCTAAGTGACCTCAAGATTGTATTTTAACAGTTAACGATTGATGGTGCGGAATATTGCTTCTAAAAGTAATGTTTACTTTGCAAACTATAGTGTTTGGCGCCAGAGCGGATTTAATCTGTCTCAGGATGACCTTTATTCCTTATACGTTAAACCAAGCAAACTTCTAGAAACTCTTGTTATTATCCGCCTAAATCTAGCGGCTTTTAAAATCATAAAGACCGAACCAAAGTATC
>JBJXDT010000026.1:0-5557 GCA_046153505.1 Methylophilaceae bacterium
TTAACTTTCAAGCTAATAAACTCATGCATATTCACGTATTAGGTGCCGGCGCAGGCGGTGGTTTCCCACAATGGAACTGTAATTGTTTTAATTGTGATGGATTGCGTAAAGGCACCATAAAAGCCACAAAGCGCACACAATCATCCATTTGTGTTTCAAGTAACGGTGTGGATTGGGTGCTATTTAATGCATCCCCCGACGTATTACAGCAAATTCAAGACTTTGCACCTATGCAACCAGGTCGCGCGATACGCGATTCTGGCATTCAAGCGATTGTGCTGATAGACGCGCAAATAGATCATACAACTGGCTTATTTATGTTGCGCGAGGGTAAAGTAAAGCGTGAGATTTATTGCTCCGATATGGTGTATGAAGACCTAACCACAGGTAATCAGATACTTAATATTTTAGGCCATTACTGTGGGGTGAATCACCACCAAGTGCCTATTGATGGCAAAACAAGCTTTGAAATTCCTAATGTAGCCAATTTGAAATTCACAACGGTGGCACTCAAAAGTGCAGCACCGCCTTACTCACCTCATCGCAACAATCCACAGGCTGGGGATACGATTGGCGTGTTGATTGAAGAAATTAGCACCGGTAGAAAATGCTGGTACAGCCCAGGGTTGGCTGAGATTGAGCCGCATTTGCCCGTTTTGATGAATCAAGCAGATTGCATTATGGTCGATGGTACGTTTTGGACAGATACCGAAATGGCTGATTTAGGTTTAATGACTAAAACGGCACGCAGCATTGGCCACAACCCGCAATCAGGTCAGGGCGGCATGATAGAAGAATTAGATAAATTTGGTCCTAAAAATGGTCAAAAAGTAAGAAAAGTGTTGATTCATATCAACAACACCAATCCGATTTTAAGAGAAGATTCTGCCGAGCGCGCAATTTTGAACCAACATGGCATAGAAGTGGCCTATGATGGTATGGATATTATGCTGTAAATGGTTGGAAAAGCGCTCGAGCGAAAACAATGCCTCCGGAAGCCTCATGGATATTGGCTCGCAGAGGCAATGCTACAACTTAGGAAAATTTGAAGGTTTAAAACGATGACAAAACAAGCACCATTAGCGCCTTGGTCGCGTACCGAATTCGAGGAAAAACTTCGCGAAAAAGGCAAAGGCTACCACATTTACCATCCATTTCACGTGATGATGTATGAAGGCAAGCTGACTAAAGAACAATTGCAATGCTGGGTGGCAAACAGGTTTTACTACCAAATTGCCATTCCTATGAAAGATGGTGCAATCCTCTCAAACTGCCCAGATGTTGAAGTGCGTAAACAATGGATTGTGCGTATTACCGATCATGATGGTGTGGGCGATACTATGGGCGGTATTGAGGCATGGATTCAATTGGGCGCGGCAGTTGGCTTAACGCGTCAACAAGTCACCAGTTTGGAAATGGTGAGCCCCGGCGTGCGTTTTGCTGTAGATGCTTATATCAACTTTGCGAAACAACGCCCATGGCAAGAAAGTGTATGTTCAAGTTTAACGGAGTTATTTGCTCCGCACATTCACCAGCAACGAATAAGCTCATGGCCAACTATGTATCCATGGATTAAAGAAGAAGGCTTAACCTACTTTAAAAAACGTCTGACAGAAGCGCGCCGTGATGTAGAGCAAGGCCTAGGTGTGACTTTGGATTATTTTAGTACCTCACGTGAAATGCAAATGAAAGCCTTAGAAATCTTGCAATTTAAACTCAACGTACTGTGGGTGATTGCAGATTCCATCATGCTGGCATCGACTAAGATTACAACCGAGGGGCAAGATTATTTGCGCCAACCTGTCATTAAAATTGAATAACTTATGGAAAATAATATTTCAGAATCAGATATTTATGCCATTGCGTTACATCACCGTTTTCAATGGGAAGAAGCACAGCAAAGTTATGTCATACTTTTTCCTGAAGGCATGGTCAAATTGCATGGTGGCGCAGGTGAAATATTAAAACGCTTGGATGGAAAAGCATCCGTTGGCGATATTGTGGCTGAATTAAAAGCTATATTTCCAGATGCGCCTGAAATTGAAAAAGATATTCTTGGTATGTTAGATTTGGCCGTAGGCAAAGCTTGGTTACGCAAAGTTAACTAAGGTTTAAGGAGCAGTATATGACACAAAATTCGTTAGGTGAATCAGCCGTTCAAAAAGCAGTGCAATCTCAAAACAATGGTGTAGCGGCTAATATCACGCATACGCAACCGCTATGGTTGCTGGCAGAAATCACCTATCGTTGCCCGCTACATTGTGCATTTTGCTACAACCCAACGGATTACGATAAACACACGCAAAATGAGCTGAACACAGAGCAATGGATACAAGTATTGCGTGATGCTCGTAAGCAAGGCGCGATTCAGTTGGGTATTTCAGGCGGTGAGCCGCTATTGCGAGATGATATTGAAGAGATTGTAATAGAGGCAAAAAAACTAGGTTATTACAGTAATTTGATTACTTCTGGAGTTGGTTTAACGGAAAAACGTATTCAAGCTTTCAAAGAGGGTGGCTTGGACCATATTCAGCTCTCAATGCATGATATTACAGAAGAAATTAACAACTTCATTACCAATACCAAAACTTTCGAATTGAAGAAAAAAGTGGCTGCTATGATTAAACGTCACGGCTACCCGATGGTTTTGAATGTGGTAATTCACCGCTATAACATTGGTCATATGAAAGAAATTTTGGAAATGGCTGAAGCATTAGGTGCTGATTATATCGAGCTAGCCAATACGCAATATTATGGCTGGTCTTTGGTAAATCGCAGTCAGTTGATGCCGCTCAAAGAGCAAATTGACGAGGCCGAACGCATCACCAACGAGTTTCGTGCAAAAGTGGGCAACAAAATGAAGATATTTTTTGTGGTGCCAGACTACTTTGGTGATAGACCCAAAAAATGCATGAACGGTTGGGGCGAAGTGTTTATGATTGTTACAGCAAATGGTGATGTATTACCATGCCATTCTGCACGCGTATTGCCAGGCATTGAGTTTCCGAATGTACGAGAGAATGGTTTGGAATGGGCATGGAAAGAAAGCCCGGCCTTTAATAAATATCGCGGTGACGACTGGATGAAAGAGCCATGTCGTAGCTGTAGTGAGAAAGAAAATGACTTGGGTGGTTGCCGCTGCCAGGCATTTTTACTTTCGGGCGATGCGGAAAGTGCAGACCCTGTATGTAGCAAATCGCCTAATCGTCACTTGATTGATGAGGCCATCGAGGCTTCTAAAAATCCACAAATTCAATCTCAGCCCATAATTTTTAGAACAGACAAAAATTCTAAAAAATATGCAGCTGGCGACAAAGAACGCGTTGAAAATTTTCACGCATTGCCCTAAGTAGTTGCTATTTCGCAATAGCGTGCAAACGCACGCAATGCGTACTACAATCAGGTTTTTAATAATTTTGAGACGATGATGGCGACAAAAAGACCGATTGCATTTGTGTTGGCTGCGAGTAACCACGGATCTATGATTGTGAACCGCAATGATTACCATATGATAGATGCTACGAGAGGCTATGGCGTTGGGTTTCAAATATTAAATAGTAGCTGTTTTGATCCAGAAGAAGTTAATTTTGCGCTTGCAATACTTACGCTACGCCAAAGGTACTCTGGAGATGGCGTAGTAGGTATCGACTGTGGTGCAAATATTGGCGTACACACAGTAGAGTGGGCAAAACACATGTACGGCTGGGGAAGTGTGCAGGCGTTTGAAGCACAAGAGCGCGTGTATTATGCGCTGGCAGGTAATTTGGCGATTAACAATTGTTTAAATGCCAGCGCACATTACGCTGCGGTAGGCGCAGAGTGCGGCCAAATTAAAATTCCTGTGGCTAATAGTTTAGTGCCTGCAAGCTTTGGTAGTTTGGAATTAAAGCAAAACAAACAAAATGAATTTATTGGCCAAAATGTGGATTACAGCGATGATGCAATGCAAGCTGTACAGCTTAAAAGTATTGATTCATTTCAATGGCCACGGGTAGATTTCATCAAAATTGATGTAGAAGGGATGGAGGTAGAAGTGCTGACAGGGGCTCAAGACACAATTTCACGTTGCAAACCAGTGATGATGATCGAAATTATTAAAACAGATAAAGTGGCTGTGGAATCATTTTTAAGTGCTCAAGGTTATGCAATATACCCTATGGGCATTAATTTGCTTGCGGTGCATGCGGCTGACCCGATAATTAAGCACCTTGGGGTCAATAATGGGGTGATTAATCTAACGCTGTAACTATGTTTGCTGTTTGTTGTCAGCGCTTGCCAGCATTTATCCGAAAGTGTTCTTTATGAGGTATGCATCTCCGATTGTAGTTTCAGTAGTGCTTGCAAGTTTAGCGGCCCTTGCACCATTTGCAATTGATACCTACTTGCCTGCTTTTCCAGCAATGACAGCAGATTTGCACGGCAGTAACTTACAGCTCCAGCAAAGCCTAACTGCCTATTTGCTGCCTTACGCCTTAATGACGCTTTGGCATGGCGCACTTTCCGATGCGATTGGTCGAATAGCGACAATTCGTTGGGGACTAGGCGTGTTTGCTTTGGCTTCTATCGGTTGTGCTTTAGCAAAAAATGTTGAAACCTTATGGTTTTTTAGAGCGCTGCAGGGTGCATCGGCAGGGGCGGGCAACGTTGTGGCGCGCGCGATGGTGCGTGATCTTTTTGAAGGCGTACAAGCACAAAAAGTCATGGCACAAGTGCAGATGATTTTTGGCATTGCGCCTGCAATTGCACCCATTATCGGTGGCTGGCTGCTGGGAATTCATTGGCAAGCGATTTTCATCTTTTTGAGTCTTTATGCATTGGCTTCACTTATAGCAGCGCAGATATTGCTTCCTGAGACAGTATCAATAGGCAACCGAGTACCGCTATCAGCCAAACAAGTAGCCTCTGGTTACCAACAAGCCTTTTGTGATAAAGAATTCAATATGTTGGTATGCGCTGTTGGCGCCAATTTCGCAGGATTTTTTGTCTATGTGCTTTCAGCACCTGTTTTCTTAATACAGCATCTAAAGCTCAATCCACATCAATTTGGCTACATGTTTATCCCAACTGTCTGTGGGATGGTGTTTGGTTCCTATTTAGCAAGAAACGCCGCGGGCAAATTCCCACCGCACAAAGTGATTAGATTTGCTTATGGCTGGATGGCGTGCGCGGTGACGCTCAATATAGCTGTGTGTTTATGGGTGCCCGTGAGCGTCTTCGCCAACATTTTACCCATTGCACTATATAATGTGGGTATGGCACTCGCTGTACCTATTTTATCGCTCGCTGCGCTCGACAGAATGCCCAGGTTACGAGGTACAGCCTCTTCCGCGCAAGCCTTTGTGCAAATGATGTTTTCAACAGTATCCGCAGGTTTAGTGATACCAGTGCTTTGGAATAACCCACTCGGCTTGGCTTATGGCATGCTCAGTTATCTTTTCATTGGGGCTATTTGCGCTAGATCTAGTTCTGTTTGGCAAAATAAGTAATTTTTTTATATATTTCGATAAAAGGGATATTTTCCTCTTGACTATATCGTGAACTAAGTATAGTGTTCTTC
>JBJXDT010000027.1:0-11005 GCA_046153505.1 Methylophilaceae bacterium
CTGGGCCTTCAAATATGTTGTCATTGACAATATTTAGGGTGATTGTTTGTGTTGTTTGACCTGGGGCAAAGGTTAATGTGCCGCTTAATGGACTGGTTCCAGCTAATACATCAGTACCAACTAAAGCGGTACCGCTTACACTTGCGTAGTCAACAGTAACAACTCCAGAGCTTGGAAGCGTGAGCGATACTGTAAAAGTAATAGTGCCAGCACCTTCATTACGCGTCACGTCATCGATGATGATATTGGTAGAGTCGTTGTCAATAATCTGTCCTGTACCAGTGACGCCACCGATGGTCAGGGGCACGCTCTCAATTGGTTCGCTTATAGCATCATCCACTGTAGGGACAGTAACTGAGAATGCAGTTACACCAGCAGGCACTGTAATTTGACCAGTTGTGCTGTTATAAGTTACTCCATTTGAAAAAACTGGGGCACCAATATCACCAGCGCCCGCCGTACCTCCACCTAAATTAAATACAAAGCTAGTTGGCGTGCTACTTGGGTTGCTAAGATTTACGTTGTAAACCAAATTAGTACCCTCAATGACAGCGTCATCACCTACGCCAGGCGCTCCTGGCTCAACAGAAGTAATAGTCGGTACTGGGTCGTCATCAATGATAGTGCCCGTACCTGTCACGCCGCCAATTGTCAGCGGCAAGGTTTCGTTGCCCTCGTGAATAGGGTCTTGAACAGTAGCGACTGTCACTGTAAAACTAGTCACACCTGCAGGAACCGTAATCTGACCAGTGGTACTGTTATAAGTTACACCATTACTAAAGACTGGAGCACCAATATCCGCCGTGCTCGCAGTACCTCCACCCAAATTAAACGCAAAGCTCGTTGGCGTGCTAGCAGAGCTACTGAGACTGACGTTGTAAACCAAACTAGTACCTTCTGGTACAGCATCATCACCTGCGCCTGGAAGACCAGGCTCTACAGAGCTAATCGTGGGAGCAGAAGGACCAACGCCAGTAACAGTTCCTGAACCACCACCTACAATTTGATTTGGATCTGTGTCACGAATGCCTGGATCATATCTTAGTAAATCTGCACCATTAATATCATATTGAAACGCAAGCGGTGTGAGGATTTGAACAATTCTAGGCACATAGTAAGGAGTAAAGCCATAATCGGTAACCCCACCGCCGCCGTTGATACCCGCTGCAGTTTCTTCAAGCACATCACCAATGTCGCGGCCTTCGTCAATTGCTTTAATTACAGCTTGGATGGTGGCTTGGTCAATAGCGCTATCACCAGAGCTGGCAGGAACGGCATCAGCAAATTCAGGTGTAAATTTTACAGTTTGTTCAGCAAAGATATCCATCACCTTGCCATTAGCCATCTGCAACTCAACAATAACACCAGGTGGGGTAATAATCGTTTCGCCAGACTGTAATGAGTCATTTAGATGAAGCACTCTCTTTTCACCGCGCTCATTCACCACCATTACGTTGTTAACTGCGTCTGTTGTGCCGTTAATTGCAATTACTGTACCTAAAACTGCCATGATATATCCTTAAAAACTGTGTGGTTAGGCATACAAAATGCCCCTATGATGTGTATTAAACAGGATTGTGTGTGACATGAATATTGTCCTGAAGGACAATAAGGATATAGCGCCAGCAAAGGCGCTATTTAAGCGGCGAGCTCAAGTTTTTTTTTATTTAAACTACGTACTTTTTGTTTTGTCGAGTTCTCAAATTTAGAGACTTTTTTAGACTCAGCACGCACAGGTTCGCCAGACTTTTCGTTAAGCACAAGCGCCAACTGCAGTCTATCTTTCACGCCCAAACGCTCTAGGGATGAAGAAATATGCGCTTTAACAGTACGTTCAGTGATTTTAAGCGTTCTAGCGATTTCTTTATTGCTAATGCCAGTCGCAGCTTGTAAAGCAACTTCTTTTTCGCGAGGTGTTAGTAGCGCAAGCGCTTGAATCACTTGCTCGGATGGATTGCTGACTAGCTCACGGCTTGCGCCTATCAGCATTTGCAACAAATCTCGACCAAGCCAAATGCCGCCATGAAGCACAACTGTTTTTAACTCACTTAATACTTTAGCTGAGCTGTAGGCGTGGCAATAGCCAACCGCGCCTTTGCCAATTGCCGCTAAAGCTTCTACCTGACTAGGTGAGTTTGCCAAAACAACCACTTTGGAAGATGTAAATTTTGCACTAATCTCTGCGATGGTGTTTTCAATCCAAACTTGGTTATTTGCATTCGCATGCAACCAAAATAATACGGGCTCGCCGACTGGTACGGTTTTAACAAATGCCGAAACCATGGCCTTGGGGCAAGCCTCAGACCAGTTTTCAAGCAAGTTACCATGTGGGCAAATAAATATGTCGCGCATTATCTCTCCGTGAAAGCATATGCTTTCGCTTTCAGTACTGGCTTTAATAAGTAAGCAAGCACCGATTTTTTACCTGTAATTATGTCCACTTGTGCCACCATTCCGGGAATGATTGGGAGCCCCTCACCTAAACTAGGCTTAAGTGTACGCACCTTAACAATATAAAAGGCGTTGCCTTTTTCATCTACTATTGAATCGGCAGAAATGTTCAAAACTTTAGCCTGCAAAGTGCCATAAATTGTGTAGTCATAGGCTGTGAGCTTAACGCTTGCCGGCTGATTTAGGCTGACAAACGCAATATCTTTAGGTTGAATTTTGGTTTCCAATACCAGCGCATCGTCTGTAGGCACCACCTGCAAAACTTCTTTACCTGGTTGAATCACGCCACCCACCGTGTTAAAAAACAAGCGACTAATCGTGCCATTCACAGGTGACAACAAAGTGGATTGCTTTACTTTGTCATTCAGCGCTACACTCGCCTCTGTTAAGCCATTGAGTTTAGCCGTTGTATCATTCAACTCAGTACGCACTTTACTGCGAAAACCTTGCTCAGTCTCGCTTATTTTGCGCTTGGCCTCTGAAATCGCTGCTTGTACACGGCCAATTTGCGCTTTGGCCTGATCGCGCTCGCCCAAAAATCTTGACGTGTCACGTTCTAGTCTTAACAAATCCACTTCCGAAACCGCACCACTTGCTTCTAACGGCTTGGTTACAGCCAACTCACGACTGGACAACTCATAGCCTTTTTGGGCTTGATCCAAGCGCGCTTGTGTTTCCGCCAGTTCACGTTGCCGCTGCGTCACTTGTTCTCCCGCAATCGCCACTTGTGAAGCAAGCTCATCATTACTGGAAATAAATAATGCGCGCTCTTGCGCATAAACCTCAGGTGCTTCTGCCTCAACTTCTTTTGGTGGAACAAACGCTGACCCTGTCGCAAGTGCTTGTAAGCGAACTTGCTTGGCTAAAAGTGATAGGTATTGTGAACGATTTTCTCGCAATGAAGATACTGCACGCGTTTGGTCTATGCGCACCAAAGGCTGACCATCTTTCACTGTTTGACCTTCATGCACTAAGATTTCGGAAACAATACCTCCATCTAATGACTGAATGACTTGCACTTGTTTAGAGGGAATTACTCTGCCTTCGCCACGCGTCACCTCGTCAATCTTGGTAAAAGCTGACCATGTAATTAACACAGCCAGCGCGCCTAGCATCCAGTAAAGAATTTTTTTTGCGCGTAGAGGCGTCTGCTCCAAAATAGCTAAATCTGCCTCTTGCTCCCAAGGCAAATCTTCTTTGGTTTCGATCGGCGCCCACCTTTCTAAAATCTTTCCAACTGGCTTGGTTAGCCAAGTACGCGCCTTAAAAAATGTATTTAGTTTGCTAATGATTTCAAATAGTTGCTGACTCATAGCGCTTTTCCTATCTTACCAGTCCGAAGCGCCTCAATAACTTGATCTTTAGCACCATCTGCCACAATTTTCCCGCTATCAATCACAATAATACGCGTTGCCAAATCAAATAATGATGACCGATGTGTAATCACCATCAGCGTCTTGCCTTCAGAGGCTTCTTTCAAGCGCGTTTTTACATACTCCTCACCCGAGTGATCCATCGCACTCGTTGGTTCATCCAGCAGAATGATCGAGGGGTTGTTGATCATGGCACGTGCAATACCTACGCCTTGCTTTTGGCCGCCAGAAAGCGTTTCACCACGCTCCCCAACAGGCATATCAAAACCTTTGGGATGCATGTTAATAAACTCTGCAATTCCACCAATATTGGCCGCATTAAGCACTTGCGCATCATCCACATGTGGCGCCGCAATGGCAATATTGTCACGCATCGAGCCAAAAAATAGACTGGTATCCTGTTGGACATAACCAATACAACGCCGTAATTCAGCAGGATCAATTTGTCTCGAGTCGATGCCGTCAATTAATATTGCGCCTGAAGTTGGCTGATATAGGCCAAGAATAAGTTTTTGCAAAGTGGTTTTACCAGAGCCCATTCGCCCTAACACCGCCACATGCTCTCCCGCGCGAATTTTAAATGAAACATTTTTAAGTGCGCTCACTTCTGTGCCTGGGTAATCAAAACCGACTTCGCGAAATTCGATATCGCCATTAAATGCCGTGCGCGACAGAAAGCTCGAATCTGTGGGACGTTCAACTGGCCTGCTCATGACGTCATTGAGCGATGTCAGTGCCGTTGTCGCATTGTGGTACTGTGTCATCAAGCTCGCAGATTGCGAGATAGGTGATAATGCGCGCCCAGCAAGCTGTGAACATGCAATCAGGCCGCCCATGGTCAAATCACCATTGATTACCAAATAAACGCCCAGTAGCACCATTGATACATTCACAAGTTGTGAAACGCCATTTGCACCATTATTAATAGAAGCGGAAAGTAACTTCAATTTACCGCCAACTTGCGTAACAAAATGTGAACTCTTTTCCCACTTGCGTTGCATGTAGCCTTCAATGCCAAGCGCTTTAATCGTTTCAAGGCCAACCAAACTCTCAATTAAAGTCGCGTTTCTAATCGCGCCAGCACGAAACATGGTTTCAGAAAGCTCTTGCATTTTGGCCTGCACACTAAACGCATAAACCAACAATATAATGCCACCCACAATCACTGGAATCACCATATACGGCGAAATCCAGGCCATCACGATAATAAAAATGAGTGCGAACGGAATATCAATCAGCGTGGTAATGGTAGCGGAAGTAATGAAATCGCGCACGGTCTCAAATGCACGTAAATTAGAGGCGAATGAGCCAACCGAGCTTGGGCGCAGTTCCAAACGGGCGCCTAGGACCTGCTCCATAATGCGGGCTGTCAGTTTGATATCCACACGGTGGCTCGCCCAGTCTAAAAAATATCCGCGAATGGTACGCAAGGCTAAATCAGCAAACACTACCAGCGAAACACCTAGCACCAGCACCCACAACGTCTCTATTGAACGGTTCGGTACAATGCGGTCGTAAACATTCATGGTGAAAATAGGCATGGCTAGCGCAAACATATTAATAAGAAATGCAGCAAGCATAATGTCGCGATAGATTTTGCTATTCTCTGCCAATGTGCCCCAAAACCAGTGCTTTAGATGCACTTTATTTACTGTGGGCGCACGTTGATCAAACGTAAACTTTGGTTTTGCGATGATCATATAGCCAGCATAGCGCTCAGCCAGCTCTTCCGCAGATAGCAAGACTTCTGCGTCACCTAGCTCAGGGAAAATGACACGCGCATTCTTTTTGTCGGCATCCCAACCCAAAAAAACACAGGCTTCCTCTTGCGCTAAAATCAAAATTGCTGGAGTGAATTCGGTACGAATGGCAGTGAGTGGCTTTTTGAGCACGTTGCAGACCATGTTAGCACGCGCTGCAGCGCGCTTGACTAATCCTGGCGTCATGCGGCCTTCGCGTAGCGGCAGCCCTGCAATGAGCGCATCTTTAGAAATTGCAACGCCATAATTGCGGCAAAGCACTAACAAGCTTCCAAGCAAGCTATCCATCACGTCCGCTTGCAGTTTCACCGTTGGAAGTATTTTAGGCAATTCTTCTGTTTTCATTTTTTTCCATCAGGTCACTAAACCAGACCACGAAAGTGATACTTTAATAGTTTTAATCCAATAAATACAGTATTTTACGTGCAATATTAAATCTAATTTCCTCAATTAGAAGTAGTATTTGCCTCGAATTCGGCAAATCGGCAACAAAACTAAGCACATTGTGTGCCATTTTGTGTAAGAATTGAGGTGGCTTTGAAATGGTTACTTGGAGGCGCGTGGCGGAGTCGAACCGCCCTAAACGGCTTTGCAGGCCGCGGCATAACCGCTTTGCTAACGCGCCTAAGTATTGCAAGTACTGCAATTGAAACAAAACGGGGAAGTCAGCATGCGCTAAAATCCCCGTTTAAAATGCTGGAGCGGGAGACGAGTCTCGAACTCGCGACCTCAACCTTGGCAAGGTTGCGCTCTACCAACTGAGCTACTCCCGCTTAAAGAAGTGAGCATTTTAGCGACTTTTCGCGAGGTGTCAAGGCAAAACGCCGGTTTTCACGGGTTTATTTGTTTAGCCTAATGAATCGACTGTTTAAATTTAGGCCATGCAGCTTTCAAGTAGTAGAGCATTGAGATGAGTGTCAACGCAGCGGCAAAAATGATGAGAACTTGACCAACGTGTTTGGTATTAAAACGACCAAATTCGCCAAAATCAATGCTGTCGTAATAAAGGAGCAACTCAATCGCTAGCATTTGCGCCGCGGTTTTCAATTTCCCAATCTGTGCCACCGCCACGCTGCCACGCTCGCCAGCACCAGCCATCCATTCACGTAAAGCACCAATTGCAATTTCGCGGCCAATGATAATCAAGGAAACAATAGCACCAACACGACTAAATTCGACCAAAACAATGAGCGCCGCGGTCACCATAAGCTTATCTGCAACTGGATCTAAAAAAGCGCCAAAGTTGCTGGCTTGGTTGTATTTACGGGCCCACCATCCATCTAGCCAATCGGTAAATGAAGCCACTGCAAAGACAATTGCCGCGGCCACATTTAAGGTATGCGTTGGGTGTGCGCCTAAGGCATAAAGGTTATGTGGCAGATAAAAAATGCCAACAAACACAGGAATGAGCACGATGCGGAACACAGTTAAAATATTTGGCACATTCCACAACATATTGATTTATCTACTTTTAATGAAGCTGTTCGTAAATGGTTTGCGCTAAATTATGGCTAATGCCATCCACTTGCGCAATTTCATCTATGCTAGCACTTTTTACGCCATCTAGGCCACCAAAGCGGGTTAAAAGTGCTTTTCGGCGTTTTGCGCCTATACCAGCAATATCTTCTAAACTTGAGGTGATGCGAGCTTTGGCACGTTTTGCACGATGCCCAGTAATAGCAAAGCGATGGGCTTCATCACGAATTTGTTGAAGTAAATGCAAACCTAGATTGTCTTTTTCCAGATTGAGCAATTCGCCTGTATCGCCAAAAATCATGGTTTCCAGCCCAGGTTTGCGCGCCTCCCCCTTGGCGATGCCTATCAGCAAAATGTCTTCTAAACCTACTTCTTGCATCACTTCTATCGCCACGCCTAGTTGGCCTTTGCCGCCATCAATAAAAATTAAATCGGGGCGTTTTGACATATCTCCGTCAACCATGCCCGCCGCCACTTTTTTATAGCGCCTTGTCAGCACATCGCGCATGGCCGCGTAATCATCGCCTAGTGTAATTCCAGTAATGTTGTAGCGCCGATATTCGCCATTTTGCAAATCACCTTTATCAAACACCACGCAGCTTGCCACCGTCGCCTCGCCCATGGTGTGACTAACATCGAAGCACTCAATGCGCTCGACTGTGTCAGGCAAATGCAAAGCCTCTCGTAAGGCTAACAGCTTTGCCGCTTGATTGCTAGAAGCCTGCTGCTGTTGAAACAATGCAAGCTCAGCATTGGTTTGCGCCATTTTTAACCAAACGCGCTTATCACCAATGGTGTTGGTTTGTATTCTTACCTTGCGCGCCGCCTGCTCGCCAAGCAAAATTTCAAGCGGCTTAGCATCTAAATCTACGCCACACACAATCAATGGTGGCGTATTTTGTGCCACATAATGTTGAGAAATAAAGGCTTCTACCATCTCAGTGGCGGCTGCATCTTGGCTATTTTTTGGAAAATAACTTTTATCACCCAAATGACGCCCACCACGAATCATCACCAAATTGATGCAATGTGCAATTCCATTAGTAGCTAAAGCGATAATATCTGCATCGTCTACGCTAAAATCGCTGACGAATTGCTTGGCCTGTACTTGCCTTAACGCTTGCATGCGGTCGCGAAACATTCCTGCCTGCTCATAGTCCTGATTCGCTGCAGCCGTATTCATTTTATCACCCAATACGTTCATCACCTCATTGGTTTTACCTTCTAAAAACATAGCCGCGTGGCGCACATCGTTTTGATAGTCTTCAACAGAGATATAGTCCACACAAGGCGCAGTGCAACGCTCAATTTGATATTGCAGACATGGTCGCGAGCGATTTGCAAACACCGTGTTTTCGCAAGTGCGCAACTTAAACACCTTTTGCAACAACTGAATACTTTCTCGCACCGCAACCGCATTGGGAAACGGCCCAAAGTAGTTGCTGCCTTTCTTTTGCACGCCTCGGTGAAAGGCTAACCGAGAGAATTTATCACCCGTTAGCGTGATGTATGGATAGGATTTATCATCGCGAAATAGCACGTTATAGCGCGGCATCATGCTTTTGATGAGGTTGTTTTCCAACAACAGCGCTTCCGCCTCAGTGTGTGTAACTGTCGTTTCAATTTTTGCAATCTGCGACACCATCATTTTAGTGCGCGGGCTTGGTAGATTTTTGTTGAAATAGCTCGAAACACGCTTTTTAATATCTTTCGCCTTGCCTACATAAATCACCGTGTCTTCCACATTAATCATGCGGTAAACACCTGGCAAATTTGGCAATTTTTTTAGAATAGGCTTAGGGTCAAACATAGCAGTATTTTATCAGCTTAAAGTCATCATTACCGATGCAAAATATAGGCATTCGATTACTTGATAAATAGTATATGATTAGCCATTGTCATAAAACCGTAACAGACGTGATATTTATATTAGTTTATATTAGCTGCTCTCGTTTAAACAAGTGGATAACTTTTGGGGATTGGATAAATGGACTACATTGCTAAAGCTAAAAAACTCACGAAAGTGGAGCGGGAAAGAATACTTTCTCGAATGGATGGAAAGCTACCAAAGCAGCTAAAAAAAGATAAAATTACTGAAGAAAAAGCGATTGCACTACAACTGGAATTTGAAGATGTGCAGCTAGCCGAATGGCGTGAAAAAATGGCCGAAATGCGCGCTAAAGAGTTAGCTAAAACTGCAAAAGCTAAGGCAAAGGCAGATGCGAAATTACCAAAATCAAAAAGCAAAGAGATGAATACAACCAAAAAAGCGCCAACTGCAAAGAAAGTCGCTGAGAAAACATCAACTAAGGCAAAATGAAAACTTTTCTTGTCACTAACCCTAAAGGGGGTAGCGGGAAAACAACCCTTGCAACTAACTTAGCTGGCTATTTTGCAAGCGCCGGTCGCAATGTTGTGCTTGCTGATATTGATAGACAAGGGTCTTCATCGGACTGGCTAGCGCGCCGTCCAGAAGTTTTGCCAACAATTCACGGCGCCAATCATCGCAAGAATCTGGACATTGATATCACCGTCATCGACTCTCCCGCTGGATTACGCGGCGACAAACTCAGTGAAGTGGTGAAAGAGGCAGATTGGGTGATTGTGCCAATGCAATCCTCCACTTTTGATATTAACGCCACTCAAGATTTTTTAGAGGTGTTAAGCGCAGAAAAAGCCGTTCGCAAAGAGCGTACTTTTGTTGCAATGGTAGGTATGCGCATTTCAGAAAGAACCAAAGCTGCCGCTAAGCTTGCAGAATATTTGGCGGAAAGCGAGTTCCCAGTAATGGGCTATTTGCGTAATGCGCAAATATACGCGCATGCAGCTGAGGCAGGCATGAGTCTGTTTGATATGAGCCCTTACAAAGCTAGAAAAGATATTGAGCAATGGTCAGCGCTGTTAAAATGGATTAAATCTGCTGAAAAAAACGCCTCAAAGTAATAGCACATAACCTACTTTCTATTGCTTTGCTTGGAATGCATATCTGAAGCCTAAGAAAAAAGCACAAAAACATATTTAATCTCACAATTAAAATGACACTTTTTTCCAGTAAAATAGTCTCATTTCTGTCAACTTCTTTGAAAGTCCATAATGAAAAGTGCACCACCCAACCTCGCTTGGTTAAACCTTCCTAATTTGCCAAACCCGCTTAAAGCACTGTTTGCAGGCTATTTATTGGTCATCGGCGTTGGCCTGTGCATGGCCGGCCTGCAAATACTTCTTACACATGGCATGGCAGATGGCAAATTTGGATTATCAAAAAACGACATCGTTTATAGCTATTATGGTGATCGTACGCACAGCAAATTAGAAAGTATGCTTAACGGCGCGATGAAAGCCAATGCGCCGGATGACGTGCGAGCGGATATTATTGATTGGGTGCACAAAGGTGCGCCTAAAGCAGATTGGGATAACCATTTTAAAGCGGTATTTGAGCAACATTGTGTGGCATGCCACAGCAACGTGCCGAATATCCCTAACTTTAAAAATTTTGAAGAAGTGCAGAAAGTGGCCGCCACCAGCACTGGCGCAACTTGGCAAGCCTTAACGCGCGTTTCTCACATTCACTTGTTCGGCATCAGCTTCATTTTCTTCTTTATGGGCTTTATTTTCAGCTTCGCCGTTGGCGTGCCAAAAAAATGGAAAATCCTCGCTATCGCTTTCCCGTTTGGCTTTTTGATTATGGACGTGCTGTCGTGGTGGCTGACCAAACTATCGCCAAACTTTGCCTACTTTACAATCATTGGCGGTATCGGTTACAGCTTGGCATCAACGTTTATGTGGGCAACCAGCATGTACCAAATGTTCATTCTCTCCCGCAATGGCAAAATTTACGGCAATGCATGGGAGCAAGATTTATAAATAATTATTAAGACACATGCTCTGAGAGCCAATATCCATGAGGATCTCAGAGCATTTAAATAAAGCATTAGACGTTAGTCA
>JBJXDT010000028.1:0-3684 GCA_046153505.1 Methylophilaceae bacterium
TGCCAAATGCTCAATTAAATAAGCCATCACCGGCTTACCTAATATAGGAATCATTGGCTTAGGTAGCTCGTAGGTGAGTGGACGTACTCTTGTGCCTTTACCTGCAGCGAGAATCATGGCTTTCATATCAAAATCTCAGTAAAATGATTGTTAAATTTTCACAAAACAATAACAAAGAAATATGAAGTATTCGTGACGTAGATTATTTGCGCGAAAAAAAACGACAACCTTTTGGGTTGCCGCTTTCATGTTTATAACACGAAAATTTAATACAGTTTGCGTTGACGGCCTATTACCATCATTAGCACAAAACCCACTAACATGAGTAAATAAGATTCAGGTTCTGGCACTGGCTGTACGTGGCAGCGATCGCCATGCTCACCAAAAAGATCATGATCCCCATCATCGCCAAACAATCCATGTTCGTCATTATCCTCAAAGAGATGATGATTGATTTCTTTATCCTTAAAATAATCCTCAAACCCTAGCTTATGCTTTGTTTCTCTTTCTATATCAAAAATAGTATGTGAATCATGTTTGTCATGTTTACGTGCTGACCAAGACAACCCAGTATTTTTATTTTCGTATGCATAAGAATCATGCTTCTTCTCAGAATTCGCCAAAAAACTATCTTCGTCAAATTCTATATCTTTACTAAGATTTTTTTTAATATCTTTTGTTACTAGCATGTCTTCAATATGCGCATTACGGGCGTTATAGCTTATATGGTGATTATTTTCATACGTTTGATTTGCTTGAGCAGATAGCGGCACAGATAACACTAGCGCAACAGTAAAAATGGTACTCAGAATGCCCTTAGATGGTTTCATAGTCATGTCCTTATGGTTGATATATAAATATTAAGCGTTTGTCAGACAGATTAACCATATTTAATTACACTATAACGATAAATTTTTAAAAAACATAGTCTTTACGGACTATTTCACAAAATATTCACTTGGTTTTCGCTGCAGGCCTCTTAATTTGACAGAAGTATTGGAACTGCACTTTTTTTACCCGTAAATTAGCTATCAACTGCTAGGAATTGGTGTTAAAAATTATATAAATCAATCACTTGATTATATTAACTAAGTGGGAAGTGGGATATGACCCATTTGGGTCAGGTTAAATTTCTATAAGTAACGCAGGGAGGTTTGCTTCACATCAAAGCATAAAGTACTAGTAAGCATTAGTATCTGTAAATACTAATGCAATTGTTTTCCAAATAATTTTCATATCTAAAGAGAGTGACCATTGCCTTAAATAGTCCAAGTCATAATCAATGCGCGCCTTCATTTTTTCTACCGTTTCGGTCTCGCCGCGCAAGCCATTTATCTGCGCCCAACCCGTTATGCCAGGTCTTACTTTATGGCGAATCATATAGCCTTTAATCACTTTACGATATGCTTCATTATGCGCAACCGCGTGTGGGCGCGGCCCGACAATGCTCATACGGCCTTGCAGCACATTAAAAAATTGCGGCAATTCATCTAAAGACGTTTTACGCATAAAATTACCGAATGGTGTAATTCGACTGTCGTTTCGTGTAGCCTGCACTATCTTATCGCCATCTTCACTCACGGTCATCGATCTAAACTTGTAAACAATAATCTGCTGCCCGTCTAGTCCATAGCGACGCTGCTTGAAAAATATAGGGCCTGGCGAACTTAGCTTTACACCAATCGCCAATGCCAACAGAATTGGTGAAATCAGCAAAAGAATAATCGTTGCAAGCACAATATCGCTAACTCGTTTGACTAGGCCATTCATGCCAGAAAAGGGTGTTTCACATACTGCAATCACTGGTATGCCAGCAACATCACTGATTCGCGCTTGAATTAAATCAAACATAAACACGTTTGGCACAAAATAAATCGAGGTCGTCGTGTCTTTTAAATCATCTAATAATTCCAAAACGCGCGGTTCGGATGTCATTGGTAGCGCGATATAAATAATATCTACTGCCTGTTTTTTAACATAATCAGCCAATATAGCAAATTTACCTCTGATTTCGGACTCAGCCACCAATTTGCTGTTATGTCTTTGATAACTGCGATCATCAAAGAAACCTCTGAATTGCAGCCCAAGATCCGCCTCCGAATTCATCCTGTCTCGCAACTGTATTCCTAGGTCGCTTATACCCACGATCACAGCAGAGCGCATTACATAGGAAGTATATTTAATACTTGTGAGAAATTGAGCAAAAGCTAAATGGGCTAACAGCAATACAAGGGGAGTAAGCCACAGCCAATTAAAGACTACTTCATGCGGGAAACTCCAAAGAAAACTGGTAGCATAGCCAAAAAAAAGAAGTATGCCTGCAATAAAAATCCAACTTGAGAATACATAGGCGACGTCTTCCCATAGCGTTTTCGCTCGCGACCAGCTGCCTGGAAAGCTAAGCGCGAAAATAATCATAATAGCGACAAAGTATTTAGGCGTGATAGGCTCTTCAAAGTAAAACATCAGAGCAACCAAGGTTAAAATAATCAACACAGGGTCTATCAGCATTTTAATCAAGGTCTGCGGGGTAAGCTCCTTGTTGTAACTGAGCTTTTGGCGAAATGTCATATTAAAGCCGTTTAATCTTGCGGTTTAAAGGAGGTATCTAACAGAATAAACTTATTCAGAAGCTTTAGAGTATTTACATACCCAAAATGTAGAATGCCATTTAAATGTGACAGATTTATTTAAAAATTAGTCATTTCGGACCAATTGAAATCAAACTTTCAAACAATAATTAAGATTGTCCATAAGTATTTTCGATATCTTCCAATATCATCTTCTACAAAATAACTTGCATACTGCACTTATATAATTTGTAGTGGGAATTTACCACCTCCTAGTGCTGTGCAACCAAAAATCTGTGATTGCTTCTGTACGCCACCATGATCTAAATCATTTTAGCTTTTGTCACAGATTTTATTTAAAACTCTATTTATAATTATTTTATAATCTATTAAATAATTTATTTTGTATATTGCGCCTTTATCATTTGCAAAGATTGATGTGAAAGATTATCCGCACGTACCTGACTGCTTGCCTCTGCGTAACATCTGAGTTCTGGTGCATTGCCAGAAGGCCGAAAATGTACAATTTCTCCATTCATAAATGTGATTCTTATACCATCAGTCCTATCCACTTTAGATGGTTTACCGCAAACTTGTCCCAACAATCCCTCAATAGCCTCATTATCACTGCTCAACTTTTCAATAAAATGAAAGCTAGATTCTGTTGGGAATGACTGCAATCGATCACTGCTGGTAAATCGGTTTGGCAATTTCTTAGGTAGTTCAGATAATCGACGTCCTGTTTCACGCGCCATGGCTAATAAGGCAAGCATTGGCAATATCGCATCTCGTGTCATAAGAGGTAACAGTAAGTGGCTACTTTTTTTGATTGTTGAACCCAATAAAAAACCGCCATTTGCTTCAAAGCCAACGACTCTTCGATTTTCATCTAGCATGCATTTCATTGCCTCAATCACATAGGGCGATCCAATTCGAGTACGTAATGTGTTTGCGAAAATACCACTTAACTCAAGCGAAGTATTGCTGCTTACAGGCGTAACAACATCTGTAGCTTCCAAATAGTGAGCAGTTAATATGCCCACAACATCTCCACGCATCCAATTGCCATGCTCGTCTCCGATTAATGGGCGATCTCCATCACCATCGGTAGAAA
>JBJXDT010000029.1:0-9035 GCA_046153505.1 Methylophilaceae bacterium
CCTGAAAGTGGCATTCCAGCTGAGATTATTATTGCAACATTATTAGCTATGCCATCAATTGATAATTGGGCTATTGCATTTGAATTTATGGGCGGAACCTGATAACCCGAGGAAATTACATACCATAACTTATCACCATTACCATCTCGTAAATCCCCTAACCCTAGTGTTTTCCAAGGTATGCGCCCAATGACTGGGTTTGGACTTATACAACTAGCTTGGGCAATTCCTTCGTTAGCTGTTCCAATTTTAGTAATATCCTCAGGGCATGGTAGTTGACCTGGGTTAATTTGAATTACTGACCAACCAAGTATCGCAGATTTCGCCTCAGCAAGTGCCTCTGATGTTTTTTTTGAGCGCTCATTAACAATACTTGATGAATTCAAAGTTTTAACTACATATGCAGTCATTGCCAAAGCAACTATAAAAACTAGCATTAATAGAGCTAAGCCCTTTTGCCTATGGTGAAGCTTCATCACCAATTCTACCATTAGTAGTCGCATCACCTTGCGCAGCATGGCTTCTGGCCTCGCGCACACGGTTACTTTCTGGGTCGTACACTTGGCCTGCCTTTAGGGTGAGATATTTGCCGTTGGCTGGTAGTTTAATAGGTACGCGGTTACCATCAGCAGGCAATTTACCTACCTGTACATCTTTATCTCCCGTATTTTCTTGCATGGCTTTGTTATTGACCCAAACTGTACCTTTTTTTCCATCGTTGCGCTTTACGTAGCCTTGCATATTAATCGCATCGGGAAGCACTATTGGCGCGGCTTCTATCATAGACGTTTCTTCTGTAGGCACTTCAGGTTTTGTAGGGATAATTTTTTTAGATTGTCGCAGATATTCTAAATTGCTACGCTCAGTTGGCGTGGTGAACAAACGCCCCATTGGCTCTGCTGCCCAAGCAGTTTGTGTGCATAAAACTAATATCAAAATTAATAATCTCATCATAAGCTCCCCGATAATTGTGGGTCACGTAGGGTTAGCCAATCAATTTCACATGTAGCTTTTAAATTTGATGTTAAGTTTCTAGTATTTACTTGCGCTCCAACAGGCCTGCTAATTTCGCAATCTCGCACAATATACGGCGTAGACTGCTCATGTAGGCCATCTAGCAGGTTTATTAAATCACCCTCATGCAACATATCCAAATTTAATTTCATGGTGGAGCGGTGCAAAACAAACGTACCCATATTCGGTATGAAGCTAGGCTTATAGTTCTCTTGCAAGCCTATACTGTAATCGATGCTAAATAATTTATGCTGTGCATGAATTTGGCGCAGACTTTCAATCCATTCAATACGACGTTCTTCACCAACAAACCCTTTTGCAAGCAAATCGTTATAAATTGGCAAATATTGAATGA
Source organism: Methylophilaceae bacterium (assembly GCA_046153505.1). Taxonomy (GTDB): domain Bacteria; phylum Pseudomonadota; class Gammaproteobacteria; order Burkholderiales; family Methylophilaceae; genus JBJXDT01. Next base: position 1,370 of record JBJXDT010000029.1, read on the forward strand.
TGGTTTCTTTTTCTAAACCAGAAGATTGAAGTTTTTGGCGTGCTTGGTTAAGCAAATTTTGTTGCGTTTGCAATGCGGCTTCATTTTTAGTGCGATATTGATCGGCAAGGCTTACCAACAAACCAACAATGACAAATGCTCCTCCCAAACCCAGCAAGGGCAGTCGTAATTTGCTCCAATCTTTTGGGGTTAGTGTCATTGCGTAGCCTCCACGTTTGCAGGCTTTAAAATCACTTTGAGTTTAAAAATGGCGGGCGTACGTTCGGTGGTTCCCTCATCTGTAGTGCTACCTTGCAAATTAGCGAGCGAACTTACATTTACTGGCTCTTGTAGCACAGTCACTTGCTCGACTAATTGATTCTCGCGCAAGTGGCTGACCAATTTACTTACGCTTGCAAGCGCCGCGCGGTAATCACCCGTGAAACCTTTTATCTCAGCGTTTATGAATCCAATTTGCAATAATTTTGTTGGGTCACCAACTGGCGTTGTATTAGGCTGATCATTAGTCGCCACTGCCTGTGTGCTTTCTTCATCTTTGATATCTATTTGGTTACTTAGTACCCAACGTAATCGGTTGAGTGCTATTTCAGGCGACGCCTCAAATGCCGAGCTTAATAATTGCATGAATTGACGTGGTGTTTGATCGTTATTTTTTATGGTTTGCGCGATATCTGCCGCCGTTTTTAAATCTTGGCTTGGTATCGGCGTCGCTGGGAAATTTTGTGAAACGGTCTCATACTGACGCTGTAACTGAGCAGTTTGTGTTGCTATATCTTTGATTTGGTTTTTTTGCTGATGACCTTGCCAAAAATAAATCCCGGCCAAAAGGGTGCCTATAGTAGCGACTGTGGTCGTTACAAAATGTATATTGCGACATACTTTGTTTAGGTTATGCGTTTTTGTAAACGCGTTTGGCGCTAAATTATCTGGAACATTTCCGTTTGCAAGCAATTGCATATGCAACAGCTCTGGGTGCTCCGCCACTTTTTCTGGCGCGATATTATTATTTTTGGCAAACGCCAAAATATCCACAGTTTTACATTCAAAACCTTGGTCTTGGCTAATGCTTTTTGCAATCTCATCATGCTTGCCATCATAAGCTGGCAAGACCATTTGAAGGGCTGTTTCAGCCGATATTAAGCGCTGACTAAGTAAATAAAGCCGTGTTTTTTCGATTTCTACCAAATAAAAATATGCAAGCTGATTAGGCTTAATATCGCCCATCGGTACAAGACGGCTCATCCGCAGGCGGCCATTGTGCAAAAATGTTTGGCGCAAGCCAGATGATAAGCGCTCACATAACAATATATTTGGCGCCATGAGCTTCATCTGACGAACTGCTACTTGGCTAATCATGGGTAGCAAATACACGCCTACCAACGGTGCGTGTGCTGCTTGGATAACATCCATCCAGCTTTGCATAAAATCAGCGTTACTTAAGGCGATAAATAAAAAATTATCATCTTTGCGCTTGTCTGTTGCGCGATTAATAAAGTGCGCAACTCGGTAGGTACTATTTCTATTAAATTGAGTAAGTTTGCGTTCTATAATTTCGCGCCGCGCTGCGCCTGTGGTGTGCGGCAGACTTTCAACTTTATAATCTTCCTCGATGGCATCTGCGATCAAATAAATATTAACATTGCTGTACTGCGCCAAATATCTGCTAAATTCCGTGTGGTCTTCATCCTGATTTTTAAACACGCGGTAAGATTGCAATTTTGTGCCATGCCACAAGCCGGCCGCCAATGTGGTGTTGGTAGCGCATAATATTAATTTGTGTGCATTTGTAAACATTACAGTTTCATCTTACTGAACGAATCATAAACTGGTCCGAGCACTGATACCATAATAAACGCCAAAATCAGCCCCAAAATTACTGTAAGTGCGGGTTCTAGCAATTTCAGCATTTTTTGCATTAATTCGTTCACATCCCTATCGTAAAAATAGCTAATATTGAGTAGCGATTTATCTAATGCGCCAGTATTTTCACCAACTTTAATCATACGTACCACTAAAGGCGGAAACAAGCCTGCATTTTTAAAACTTTCAGACATACTATCGCCTGCATTAATTTGCGCATGGGCCCGACTTAATGCATCTGCAACCACTTTATTCCCCACAATCGTTTCACAAGTTTTTATCGCTTGTAAAATAGGAATGCCAGTCTGATACATCAACGCAAAATAGCGTGCAAATCGCGCCATAATAATTTTGTTTAGAATTTCGCCTGTTAGTGGCAATTTAAGCTTGATGTAATCAAGCTTGTAGCGCGCATCTGGACTTTGTTTTACCCACATGGCCACGCCCGCTATCGCAACTAGAGGGAGTGTTAAAATTAGCCACCAATAGTGTACAAAAGCATTCGAAATAAAAATTAAAATCTTAGTTTGTAACGGTAGCTCTTGACCCAAACTTGCGATAAATTTCACCATTTCTGGCACCAAATATACCATTAAAAATGTGACTGCCCCCATCACAACTACAAACACAAATAACGGGTATGCAAGCAAGCGCTTGGTTTGTGAAAATAGCTCATCTTGCCATTTTAAGGTGTTGCTTAAGTTGTCGAAAACCGCTGGCAATTGCCCAGTTTGTTCCCCTGCAGCCACCAAATTAACAAAAACTTCATCAAACACGTCTGGATGCTCCGCCATGCCTTGTGATAGCATTTTGCCGCCCTCAACTTCCGATACCAACCCACCTAATACTTTTTGAAAATAGAGATTTGTCGTACTCTCACGCAAATCATTTAAACCTTCTAAAATCGGTACACCCGCACTAGTAAGCTGCTCCAATTGAAAACAAAACATGACCAAATCACGATTACTTACTTTATTTTTCGTAAAAGCGCTTTTGGATTTTTCTGTGGATTTAAACGTGATTAAATCCAAACCCATGCGCTCAAGCCGAATCTCTAAATCAGCTTCATTTAGCGCGTCCATCTGACCCTGGGCATGCAGCCCAGCTTTGTCAATTGCCTTGTAATTAAAGGTTGCCACGCTTAAGCCTTATTGATAAATGCGTGAAGTTAAATCAATCACTCGCATCACTTCTTCAATGCTTGTATATCCTTCTAAAATGCGACGCACGCCATCATCTGCCAAAGTGCTAAATCCTTTATCTAGCGCAACTGTTCGCAACTCATCCAAGTGCGCGCGTCGCGCTATTAGTGCATCCATATCTGAGTCGATTCGTAACAACTCGATAATTGCCATTCGGCCACGATAACCTGTTTGATTGCAACGTTTGCAGCCCTTATGTTTAAAAATCTGAATCGCTTCATTACGCTTAACACCCAATATTTTGCGTTCGTCGTCACTCGGTTTAGCTGACTCTTTGCAATGTGGGCAAAGCACACGCACTAATCGTTGCGCCACGACACCAATAATATTGCCCGCCATAATGTCTGGCGAAATGCCAATATCAGTAAGCCTTGGGAATGCCCCTAGGGCAGAATTAGTATGTAAGGTTGTAAACACTTGGTGCCCAGTCATTGCCGCGCGAAATGCCATGGTGGCAGTATCTTCATCACGAATCTCGCCAACCAAAATAATGTCAGGGTCTTGCCGCATAATAGAGCGTATGCCGTTTGCAAAATCCACTTTGTTCACTTCTGCTACGGAAGTTTGCCGCATGAGTGCAACAGGGTACTCAACCGGATCTTCCAACGTCATAATATTCACGTCTTCTGTATTTTGGTGAGAAAGCAGTGAATACAATGTGGTCGTTTTACCGCTACCTGTAGGGCCTGTAACCACCAAAATGCCCTCTGGGCGAGTCATCATTAGCTTCAGCTGCTCTAAGGTGCTTGCTCTTAAACCCATACGCTCTAGTGGAATGATAGATTTTTCACGGTCGAGCACACGCAATACAATGTTTTCGCCATTAATAGTCGGATGCGTCGAAACCCGAAAATCAATCGGACGGCCACACAAATTCATATTTAAACGTCCGTCTTGCGGTGAGCGAGTTTCTGCAATGTCCATGCCGCTTACCACTTTTAGGCGCACAGCAATCCCTGGCCAATAGCTTTTATGCAAACTACGAATTTGTTGTAACACGCCATCAATACGATAGCGAATGCGTAAAAATGCATACTCTGGTTCGAAGTGAATATCGGAAGCGCCACGTTTGACAGCATCCATTAACAAAGCACCCACCAAGCGCACCACAGGCTGGGTATATTCATCACCATCAGTGGCTAAACTTTGGTAATCAATTTCTCCCGTTTCTATCTCACGTAATATGCCATCAACCGAAAGCTCATAGCCATAAAACTGGTCAATATGTTCTTCTAGTTGCGCCTCAGCTGCGAGGACTGGTTTAAGCTGAATCTGTCCGCCAAGCATAGCGCGCAGTTGATCCAGCGCTACCACATTGAACATATCCGCCATCGCCACAATCATGGTTTTGGTGGAGTCTTCGTAAGCCACTGGCAGCAAGTGATAACGTCGAGAGAAGTCTTCTGGCACCATGTTAAGCGCATCAACATCCGCGACAACCGTAGTTAAATCAATACTTTCTTGGCCAATCGTGTGCGCAACCAAATCGCGCACCATTGTTTCTGAAACAAAGCCCAAACGCACTAATTGGCGGCCAAGCGGGATGTTATTTTGCTCTTGCTCAATAAGCGCAATGCGCAGCTGATCCTGACTAATCAAGCCTTGCTGAACCATTAAATCGCCTAAGCGCAATTTACGTCGTTGATCGGTTACGTTATCCATTTTTATTGTATCGCCGCTATACGCGCTTCAAGCGCCGCCTTATCTATACTACTTGCGCTAGATTGCTGCGCCATTTGCAAAGCCTGTTGATAATAGGGTAATGCCAATTTTGGCTTGCCCATTTGATCTAAACTAACAGCCAAATTAAACGCATTATCAGCACTTTCATTGAGCCTAAATGCATCAAAATATGCCTGCTGCGCAGCTGACCACTGATTTTGTTCTGCATATAAATTACCAAGCGCCGCATGTAAATTCGCATCATTTGGGGATCTTGCAATCAACGATTTAATTCTACTTTCGCTCGATTGCGGATCTTGTTGCTGCTGTATATCTAAAAGGGCTGTTTGCGCGATGCTATTTTTCGGATCCACATCCAATACTTTTCGATACCAACCATTAGCGTCATCCACACGTCCTTGCCGCGTGGCAATAGCACCCAAACCCAGCAAGGCATCCAAATTCAGGCCATCACGTTGAAGTGCTTGTTTATAAAGTTTCTGGGCTTCACTATCATTACCAACGTTATAGGCTTCATAAGCGCGCATCACCAGCGGGTTTACCGCGTCTTGTGACTTAGATTGCGTCACTTGAATTGAGGCACTTTGCGAAGCAATTGCTCTGTCCATTTTCACCATGTTTGATTTAGCAATTTTTCTATTTGGAATAACCACCTCTTCGTTCGCATCTAGCGTATTTTCTGTATCTAGCGTTTCATCCGTATTTGGTATTTTTTCTATTTTTTGCTTTTTCTCAAGCTTTGTGGGCTCAGTTACAGACTCATGCTGCTCGAATGCCTGCTTAGCTTCTGGTTGCTGCGCCATTTCTTGCTCTGGTTCAGCAGTTGCTACCACTTCTGATGGTATTAAGGTTGGCGCTGGCTCGTTTACTGATGATGGTGTCGCCACAATAGGTGGCTGGTGCGGTGGTGGTAATTGCACATCTGGCGCAGTATCTATAAATTGATAATAATAAGCGCCCATTGCCAATAGTGCGATTAAGCCTGCACCCGCAATAATCGCCAATTTGGCATTTTGGTTGGTAGCTTCAATACGCTTGGACGAAAACACATTTGCTGCCTGAGTTTGCGATGGATTGCTTACGGGCGTGGGTTTGTATGTGGGTTTTGTTGATAATGGTTCTCGTACTGCAGGGGTTTCTTTTTGCGCAACTGCAGCCGAACTTTCTAAAGTGGAGCCTGTGGTTGGCGTTGGCGCATCGGGAGGGCTGAGCGTCAAGCCAGCACCCGCTTCCGCCATCTCAGGTTCAACTTTCGTAGCCTTAGTAGTACGTTTTTTAGCCTGCTCCTGCTTGACAGCTTCAGCTTGTCCTAGCTTATTCTTTTCCTCTTGGGCCTTGTCCAGCGCTTTTATCAGTAAACTCATGAAACACTTGACCTGCGAATCAATTCGCGTCTTCTAGCGCTTTTTCAAGTTGTTGCGCTGGCAGATATTGCTTATAAGTTTGCAATTCATCACTTTCTAAACTGGCATTGCCTATTACGGTAGGACGTAAGAAAATCACTAGTTCTGTTTTTCGATTGGCATCATTCCTACCCGTAAATACCTTGCCTACGCCTGGCACATCTGCTAAACCTGGCACTTTATCTGAATTTCGTTGTATCTCATCTTGCATCAGGCCACCTAGAATTGCAGTATTGCCGCTACCCACTTGCAACACTGACTCCATTTCACGTACTTGAATTTGTGGAATCAAGCTTTGAATCTGAAGTAATTGTGGATTTGGATCGCGCACAAAACCTAATACTCTAGAAATTGTAGGACGCACATTAATATTTACATTACCGCCGTCATTAATTTGTGGTGTCACGCTCATCACGACACCCACGGGCACAGTATTAGGTGTGGTTGTAATCGTTGAAAGGTTTGCGCTACCATTTGTGCCCTGTGATTGCTGCGCTTGCACAGTGAAGTACACCAAATTATCTACCACTTTAAGCACTGCGGTTTGATTGTTAAGCACCATTAATTTAGGGCTTGAAAGCACTTTAGTATCACCAAATTTTTTCAATAAAGTGATTGAAGCTGCAATATTACCAAGGTTACTTACTGGATTTAAATAGCCTGCGACAAGACCAGCTGTTGAGGCCACACCCAGCGCGTTTGCATCACCTTGTGTAAAGGCTCCTGTAGACGTATTCAAATTTACGCCTTTAGCCCCAAGTGTTTGTCCGAGCACAAAACCACTCTTGCCAGGGTTGTTCAAGCGGCTCCAATCAATGCCAGACTGAAAACTATCGTTTAGAGACACTTCAACGATGGTTGCTTCAATCAGCACTTGTTTGCTTGCGCTGTGCATCACTTTATCAATAAACTCTTGTACTTTTTCGTGCTGTTTATTAGTCGCTCTTACACTAATCACACCAGTTTCTGGGTTAGCGATTACATTTGCCGCAAATAAAGTTTTGTATTCAGAACGCTCGCGTTCACTTTGTTCAATCGCTGATTTAGTTGTATCGGCCTGATTCTGTCCTTTTTTGTCTGTATCTGCGTTGTTAGCAGATTCACTATTGAGTTGGCTTGCTGTACCAGTGCGCGAAATAATAATTTCTTTGTCTGTTTCCGCCAAAATGTCTTTAATGTTCTGAATGAGTGATTCCCACAAATGATTTTTCGAAACGCTATCCACAGAAGTGCGTGAGCTGTTATTTGCTCCATTTCCTGATGTGCTCGAGTTTGAAGATTGTCCACCTGACCCAGTGCTGGCACTTTGTCCTGTACTAGAAATCTCACTTGCCGAGCCGATAAACCCTTTGGTATCACGGCTCATATTCACATAATCCACCTTGTAGGTTCGCAATACAGGCTGATCTGGTGTGATGTAAAGCACATTATTTTCAAACTTGTAGGTCAAATCCACTTGCCTTGCTAACCGCTCAAGTATAGCTGGTAAAGTTTGGTCAACCGCATTCAAAGTTGCGC
>JBJXDT010000030.1:0-8250 GCA_046153505.1 Methylophilaceae bacterium
TTTTACTAAAGAATTTGTTTTAATTTTAATAGGAATGTATAGTCAAACAACCGCTTTTGGCCGAACCTCGAGACCCAATAGCTGAGTTATATCGGCCAAGTGCGGAATTTCATCAATCAAGAGTGGCTGGCAGCAGTGGGTCGAAAGTTGCAGTTCACCAAAGTCTGCTATGGGGAAGTCAAAATTCTGAGTAATCTCTAAAGGTTTAGTGTTGACGTCTAATTGTATTATTTTAACGCTATGAAAATTGTTCTAGATGACACATTTGATTAGAAAATTAACTTAAGAAAGATACAACTTTATTTAAATATATTTAGAAAATAATAAAGTATAAATTAATTTTAAGTTCCAACTTATTTTATTCGATTTGAATTTTGACAACAGTCAAATCATATAGTTAGCTTAATATTAGGGTATAACTTTATTTTTCGACTTCATTCCTCACTTTTGGATGCGCGTTCTAAATCAGAAAGTTCATCTTTCCAGTTTAATATGACACGTTGCGGCTTTTCGCCAGAGAGCGAGATGAGTACGGATTGCTTATCTGTGTTGTAGCGCCCAATAATTTGGTAATTTCCAGCAGGTAAATCGATATAAAGTATCGGCCCGCTTTGTTTTTTCCAAAAAACGGTTTTGCCTTCATCATCTAGTATCATAAAACTGACATCAGTGAGCCAGCCACCTGAAGGTCCGCCGCTAAATAATACCTGAAGTGTAAAGTTATTTGCTGTACGGCGAATATCATCAGCTTGTTCTTCACTAATGCCACCATTTATAAAACTTAGTCCAGTAGCAGTTTTGTAAATGACTCCATCAATTGCGTAAGCAAACTGCATGCATAAGCATAGTGTGCTTGCCAAAAGTATATTTATTGCTTGTTTCATGCAATCCCCCGATTGTTAATGCATTATACCAAGGTGAACTTAGCTATCACCCCTCCCATTTAGTTCTTTCTTTATGGGGTGCGTTTCGCACGGCAAAATCCCACAAAGCTGGTGGAATAAAGCGCATAAATCTTGCCAGTACGCCCATTTGCCAAGGGATAAATATAAAGCGGCGCTTGGCTAAGACAGCGTCCATAAATTTTTCGGCAAAAACGGTTACATCCATTAAAAATGGCATTTTGTATTTGTTCACATCTGTCATTGGTGTTCGAATATAGCCTGGCGCAATGGTCGTTACATCTATACCAAAGGCCTTCATTTCAACACGCAAGCTTTCCAAATAACTAATTACTGCAGCTTTGCTCGCGCTATACGCGCCAGCACCAGGCAGCCCACGAATACCAGCGATACTTGCAACACCGACTAATTGTCCACCTTTACCTTGTAGAGCGGCTTGTCGCATAGTTGCAATGAATGGGCTAAATGTATGCACCATTCCCATGACATTAATATCAAATACAGCATGAAATGCAGAAATATCTTCTTGTTCTTGTGTCAATGTACCTCGGCTCACACCAGCGTTCGCAATCACGATATCAGGCGCGCCAAAGCGTGCGATAAAGTCATCTGCAGCGATTTGTAAGGCTTTACTATCACGCACATCTAATGTGTAAATAGCAGAATTGGTTTGATATTGTTGCTGCAATTCATCGGCAAGTAATTGTAGTTCGCCATATCGGCGCGCTACTAAACCAATATTTACTTTTTGGTCAACATTGACGCGGCTTCCAGCGAAGCGTTTAGCGCATTCGCGTGCTAGCGCTTGGCCGATGCCGCTAGACGCGCCCGTGATAAATAGGTTCATAGTTAAAAATATCCATGATACAAATAATAACCCACAAAAAACCCGCCGTGTAATTACAGGGGCGGGTTTTAAAAATTTATTGACTTACTTTTTTTGGCAGTTTTGGTTTTGTTTTAGGTTTAGCTGCCTTTAATACTTTTTTGTGGTTTCAGGCTTTTTCGCGGCATCAGCGCCATCTGTTTTTTTAAGGCCAGCTGATTTATCTTTACGTATATTTTCAATAATGTAATCAGCCACTTTCAGCGCTTGTTCGTTGCTTCCCGCCATAGTGCTAGATGTGATGTATTTACCATCGATAATCAAACTAGGCACGCCAGTTGCGCCAGAGTTACGGAAAACCATCGCGGCACGGTTCAAGTTAGTATTCATTGTAAAAGATTTAAACGCTTGTTCTACTTTTAAGTGATCCATTCCACTTTTGTTTGCAATCCAGTCAATCGCTGCCTTTTCATCCATAGGATTTACTGTTTTATCTTTGTGAATTGCTTCAAATAACGCGCCATGTAGCTTGTCTGTCAAGCCTAAAGTTTCTAGTGCATAGTAAGCTTTTGCCATTGGTGCCCACTCAACGCGTGGTAAACCCGGAACGCGTTTAAAATATACATCCGCAGGTAATTTTTTTACCCAAGCATTTAAAACAGGCTCCATGTGATAACAATGTGGACAGCCGTACCAAAAGACTTCCATGACTTCAATTTTACTGGCGTTATCAGTAGAAATAGGTTGGGCAACGGCGTCAAAGTCAGTACCAGTTTTAGGTGCATCAGCAAAAGCAGATACACTAAAAAGTAACATGAGGGAAACTAAAAACTTTTTCATTCTTTATCCTTAAACATTTTTAAATAACAATTTTTTATTACAACGTGAATTGACCACAAAAGATAACAATAAATTCAATCTAATTAATGCGGCGGTGTTTCGGTATGTACTTTAATTAAATCGGTATTAAAGCCTGCAGTGGTTAAATCACCACGTATTTTATTAATTTGACCAATATCGTTAAGTGGGCCAACACGCACGCGGTGCCAGGTTCCTTTGTCTGGAATGGTTGCGGTTTGTACAACTGCTTCAAAGCCTTGCAGGGCAAGTTTAGCTTTCATGTTGTCTGCATCCTCTTCATTGGGAAATGCGCCGACCTGTAAAAAATAATTATCTTTTTTAATTGTTTTAGCATTATCTTTAATTTCTTGTTCTGTTACGGTACTTTCAGTTTCGGGCAGTATGGTATAAAAGTCATAATCGTTGGTTTTTTTAACATCCGTGGGACTTTCCTCCTTTGGTACAGCGGTATCGTCTGATTTTTTATCTTTGGTCTTAGCGGATTTAGCGGCCAAATCTTTTGAGCTTGGCGCATTTATTTTTTTATCTTCAAACGGGCTGGTATCGCCCTTAATTTTCATCGTTACCCAAACAGATGCGCCAACCCCAATTAATAAACCAATTAATAAACCAGTAAAAAACGGGCTACCTTTACTGGTGCTAGCTTTTTGCGGGGTGGGTTTGTAGTCTTTACTCATGCATTTACCTTTTTGTTTACATTTTATTAGGTGCGCTTACACCCAATAAATCCAAACCATTTTTTAATACTTGTTGGGTTGCGCTTATTAACGCTAATCGAGCTAGTTTGGTTGGCATATCGTCTACTAAAAATTTTGTGTCATTATAATAGCTGTGTAAATCACTTGCACATTCTTTTAAATAATTGGCAATGGTGTGTGGCGCCAAATCATCCGCCGCGCTTTTTACCACTTCGGGGAATTCGCTTAGTTTTTGCATCAATACAGCCTCTTGTGGTGATATCAGCGTGCTCAAATCTGCAGATAACAAGCTTGTAACATTGCCACCCCACTGCGCCAAAACGCTGCAAATACGCGCATGAGCATATTGAATATAATATACAGGGTTATCGTTAGTTTGCGCACGTGCTAAATCTATATCAAACACCAGTTGCGAATCAGCTTTTCGCGCGGCAAGGAAATAGCGCGTCGCGTCGCAACCAACCTCTTCAATTAAATCACGCAAGGTTACATAACTGCCCGCACGTTTAGATAATTTTACTTCTTCGCCACCACGCATCACTGTCACCATTTGGTGCAACACATAATCCGGCCAGCCTTGTGGAATACCCATGTTCAGTGCTTGCAAACCAGCACGGACACGGGTTATAGTACTGTGGTGATCCGCACCCTGTTCGTTAATCACACGTTTGAAACCACGATTCCATTTGTCCATGTGATAGGCAATATCAGGAACAAAATAGGTATAGCCGCCCTCTTTTTTGCGCATCACGCGGTCTTTGTCATCGCCAAAATCCGTGGTTTTTAACCAAAGCGCATCGCCTTCTTCAAAAGTTTTACCACTTTTTACTAATACTTGTACTGTATTCTCAACTTTGCCCGCGGTGTAAAGGGCGCTTTCGAGCGAGAACACATCAAATTTGATTTGAAACGCACGTAAATCTAAATCCTGCTCATGGCGCAGATAAGCCACAGCAAAATGACGAATTGATTCTGCGTCATTCACATCGCCGTTAGCCGTCACCTGCATGTCATCGGCCACCACGGTTTCTTTTGCCATATATGCATTGGCAATATCGACAATATATTCGCCGCGATAACCGTCTTCAGGAAAGCGTGGATCATCTGTTGCAATGCCTTGCGCGCGCGCTTGAACAGATTTGGTAAGGTTGTCAATTTGTGCGCCTGCGTCGTTATAATAAAACTCGCGAGTGACATCCCAACCGTTTGCCTTAAGAAGCCGCGCTAAGCAATCACCCACCGCAGCGCCGCGCCCGTGTCCAACGTGTAATGGGCCGGTTGGATTGGCAGAAACAAATTCCACCTGCACCTTTTCGCAATTGCCTGCGTTGTTTTGGCCGAAACTTTCACCTGCCTGCAAAATTTCGCGCACAATGGTTTGTTTGGTTTGGCTATTTAAAAAGAAATTGATGAATCCAGCGCCCGCAATTTCGACTTTTGCGATATATTCACTTGGTGGCAGCGCTTGAATTAAGGCTTCAGCAATTGCTCGCGGATTTTGTTTGAGCGGTTTTGCGAGTTGCATGGCGAAGTTGGACGCAAAATCGCCATGCTCGGCTAATTTTGGGCGCTCCAAAATAATCGAGAGGGAAGAAGTGTCTGCGATCAATGTTCTGGCGGCTTGGAGTAATAAATCCGAGATGATTTGTTTTAAGTTTATTTGTTTCAAGGGTAATTTTAAGGCTGAAAATCAATCAAAATGCTATTTTAACCTAATTACATTCTACCAACGCTAATTTTCATGCAAGCAGATATCCTCAAAATTGCACTGGATGTGCCTTTGAACCGCTTGTTCGATTACACGAACAACGGCTTTATAGCACAGGTTGGCGCGCGTGCAGTCGTCAGCTTTGCTGGGCGTAATTTGGTGGGCATTGTGATGGAAATAACGCAAACGTCCGATGTGCCCATAGAAAAGCTAAAATCTGTGATTCATGTATTTGAGGACGTAGTATTTGATGCCAAAGCATTTAAGTTGCTTAATTTTTGTGCTGATTACTATCATTGCCCACTCGGCCAAGCACTAGTTTCCGTGTTGCCCTTGCGCTTGCGTCAAATCAAGCCTGCAGTGACGCGTAAGAGTTACATTTATTCGTTAAATAAACAGGCTACTTTGGATGAAATCCCAAAAAAACAAATCGTTTTATACAAAATAGTAAGTGCTCTAGAAACCAATATCCATGCGGATGCTGATGAATTGGCTGAAATCTCTTCAGGTTGGCGTAAGGCAATTTTAGAACTGAAAGAACGCGGCTGGATTACGGAAAAAGAAGTGATTGCAGTAAAGCCATCGTTACGCTCGTCAGCTTTTGAACCCAATTTAAATGCTGAGCAACAGCATGCAATTTCTACTATTTTAGGTGAGCATGGCTTTAAGCCTTGGCTTTTACATGGCATAACCGGCAGTGGTAAAACCGAAGTTTATATCCAGCTTTTGCAAAAATTATTCGCTGATAAAAACGCACAAGCACTAATTCTCGTACCAGAAATAAACTTAACACCACAACTAGAAGCGCGTTTTAGAAGCCGCTTAAGCCAGTATCCTCTGGTAACTTTGCATAGTAATTTAAGTGAGAGTGAGCGCTTACAAAACTGGCAAGCCGCTAGCACTGGCGCAGCAAAGATTATCGTTGGCACTAGGTTAAGTGTGTTTACGCCAATGCCAAATTTAAAAATGATCATCATGGATGAAGAGCATGATGGCTCATATAAGCAGCAGGATGGAATGCGTTACCACGCCCGTGATGTGGCGATGGTGCGAGCCAAGCAGCTCAATATTCCAATCGTTTTGGGTAGTGCAACACCTTCATTGGAGACATGGCATCAAACCAAAAAACAGCAATACGGTTTGCTAAGTCTGAATAAAAGGGCAGTAGAAAATGCGCAATTGCCAAAAATTAACACCATAGACATAGCAAAATCACCCACAGAAAATGGGCTTTCACCGATTCTCATAAAAGCAATACGAGCGCGCCTGAGCCGTGGAGAGCAAAGTTTACTTTTTATTAATCGTCGTGGTTACGCACCTGTGCTGCATTGCAACAGTTGTCAATGGATTGCGCCTTGTATGCGATGTTCAGCACGGCTGGTGGTACACCTGAGCCAAAAGCGTTTGAAATGCCATCACTGCGGACATGAGCAAAAAATTCCTGTGCAATGTCCGAGTTGCGGCAATCCTGATTTAAACCCCATCGGCCATGCTACGCAACGTTTGGAACAAACTTTAAGCGCGCTTTTTCCAGAGGCAAAAATTGCACGAGTAGATCGCGACAGTATGCGCAATAAGGATGCGCTTTCCCATTTGCTCACGCGCGTGCAAAACAAAGAGATTGATATTCTGGTGGGTACACAAATGTTGGCGAAAGGGCATGATTTTCCGCATTTAACCTTGGTTGGTGTGATTGATACTGACACCGCGTTGTTTAGTCCAGATTTTCGTGCGGCAGAACGGCTTTTTTCTCAACTCATGCAAGTTTCTGGCCGCGCAGGTCGTGCCGAGATTGCAGGTGAAGTGCTGATACAAACGGCCTTTCCGCAACATGCTTTATTTGATGCGCTTAAAAGCCAAGATTACGTAACTTATGCGGATGAGTTGTTACAAGAGCGTGCAACGATGCAATTCCCGCCAACCAGTTATTTTGCGCTCTTAAAAGCTGAAGCAAGTGATTTTAGCCAAGTTTCCAATTTTTTAAATATAGCTTCTACTTTAGCGCGAGCAATCGCAAATGAGGTCATCATTTATGATGCAGTTCGTCCACAAATGGAAAGACTAAAAGGGTTGGAACGAGCGCACTTACTGATGCAAGCCAATAGTCGCGGGGCTTTGCAGAGATTGCTTAAAATATGGATACCACAATTGCGAGCAGAAAAACTTAGCAGTAAAATTCGTTGGGCGCTCGATATAGATCCTTTGGAATTCTAATTTAGGCGGCTATCTTCTCTTCGCTTGGTGACATTGCCTCTACTAAACGGTTTAGGGTCGCTTTTAGGGCTACAAACTCATTCTTGTTCAGCCCTGTTTGGCATTCCACGCCATTTTGCACCTTGGCAATTTGGTCTTGAAGCGCATCCCCTGCTTTGGTCAGGCTAATTTCAACAATGCGCTCGTCATCATTATTGCGTTTGCGCTCAATAAAACCAGAAGTTTCCAAACGTTTGAGTAATGGCGTTAAAGTGGCAGAATCAAGATCTAGTTTTTGCGCAATTCTACCAACACTCACAGCATCCTTTTCCCATAACACCATCATCACTAAGTATTGGGTATAGGTCAGCCCTGCTTGCTCTAGCCCAGTTCTGTATGCTCGAGTTATTGCATGTGTTGCCGCATAAAGCGCAAAACAAAGTTGATGATTTAGCGCGAGATTTTCGTATCTAGTCATAATAGAACATCCTAAGAATTAATTTTGATTGCAAGTATAAGCTTTGTAGAGAATTGTTCACAATAAATTCTTATAGCTAATTTGTTACTTTTATGAATGACACAAAAAATAACGGATTAATTTGCCTGTATTGTAGCAAGGCAAGTAAAATAGTATCTTTAAAATTGAAAGCTTAGCGGGTGTAGTTCAATGGTAGAACGCTAGCTTCCCAAGCTCGATACGCGGGTTCGATTCCCGTCACCCGCTCCAGTTTTTCTCGAACTACTTGTTTATCAAGTAAAAAAATCATTCATTTTCCCTTTTGTCGTCAAAGTGGCACACAAAGGGGGTACACTTCTAATGACTACTTCAAGTTATTTGAAGCTTTCAAGACATAACGTTTATATTTTCCGTAGAAGAATTCCAAAATCATTACTTGATTACTTCAAGACGAATGAATTGCGGATTAGTACAAAATCTTCAAATAAAAAAACAGCCTTATATATAGCTCGCTCTATAGCTAATGAATCCGACTTACTTTTTGAACGATTAAAGAATAACCATAATATGGCAGAGAAAAAAGCTTTGACAGGTTTGAGCAAAGA
>JBJXDT010000031.1:0-3315 GCA_046153505.1 Methylophilaceae bacterium
CAATCGATGGAAATACGGATTGGTCGACATCTCTTCAAAATGTAGAGGTGGTGATTCACCTCGCTGCAAGGGTGCATGTCATGAATGAAAAAGCTTTAGATCCACTAACGGAATTTCGACTAATTAATGTTGAAGGCACAGTGAATTTTGCCAGACAAGCCGCCCTTGCAGGGATAAAGCGATTTATCTATTTGAGTTCAATCAAAGTCAATGGAGAAACGACCGAACGAGGAAAGCCATTTTCTGAAACAGACACCCCTCGCCCAATGGATGCTTATGGCATTTCAAAATTTGAGGCTGAACAAGGTTTAATGAAGATCATGCATGAGACCAAGATGGAAGTT
The DNA here is from genome assembly GCA_046153505.1 of Methylophilaceae bacterium. Taxonomy (GTDB): domain Bacteria; phylum Pseudomonadota; class Gammaproteobacteria; order Burkholderiales; family Methylophilaceae; genus JBJXDT01. Next base: position 345 of record JBJXDT010000031.1, read on the forward strand.
GTGATGATTCGCCCACCCCTTGTTTACGGTCAAGGGGTGAAGGCTAATTTTGCGAGCTTGTTGAATATAATAAGCCGAAAAATCCCATTACCATTAGGCGACATCCAAAATAAGCGCAGTTTTGTTTATTTAGGAAATTTGGTAAGTCTAATTCAACTTTGTACCCAACATTCCGCGGCAGCGAATCAGGTCTTTTTAGTGTCAGATGGACATGACCTGTCTACCACGGAACTATTACAAAAATGCGCCATCGCCATGTGTGTAAAATCAAGATTAATTTCTGTACCGCAAAAGTGGATTGTTGCCATAGCAACTCTGCTAGGGAAAAAGGAAGTTGCTGAGCGTTTGTGTGGTAATTTACAGGTGGATATCACGAAGGCCAATAAACTTCTTGGATGGGTGCCGCCTTTCAGCGTTAAGGATGGATTAGAAGCAACAACAAAGAATTTGAGTTAGGGGTGAAGATGTTAAAAAGAGGTTTCGATATTGGTCTATCACTTTGTGCGACCATCATACTCATAATCCCCATTCTGCTAACAGCGATAATGGTCAAGATTACTTCAACGGGCCCCATACTCTATTGGTCAGATCGGGTAGGGCTTCACAATGTGATCTTTAAGATGCCAAAATTTCGTACGATGCAAGTGAATACCCCAGCGCTTGCAACTCACCTTTTACCTGACCCAAAACAATTTTTAACGCCCATTGGTTCATTTTTACGCAAATCGAGTTTAGATGAGTTACCACAACTATGGAGCATATTAGCAGGTGACATGAGCTTTGTCGGCCCAAGACCGGCTCTCTTTAATCAAGAGGATTTAATTGAGTTACGGACCAATTTTGGAGTTGATACTCTTGTGCCAGGCTTGACTGGTTGGGCGCAGATTAATGGTCGTGATGAATTACCCATCCCAGAAAAAGTAAAACTAGATGTGGAATACTTAAATAATCAGTCTTTTTTATTTGATGTAAAAATATTATTTCTTACTGCATTTAAGGTGCTGGTTAAAGATGGTGTGGCGCATTAATTTTAATTTAAATTGATATGAATTGCGCTTAAAACTACAATAGCTAGTTGTTATACCAAAGACTAACCCTAAACAATGAAAAACAAGCATGAAAAATAAGTGGCATTTTTTAACTAATCCCCGATCGGTTGGTGCATTTTTATATGATGTGGGAATGATTTTTGCTGCATGGGCCTTAAGTTTTTTATTCCGATTTAACTTTGAGATTCCTGCAAATTTCCAGATTCACTTATATGAAACTGTTTTTTTGGTTTTATTGGTGCAATCTAGCGTTTTTGTCATATTTGGTCTATATGAAGGGGTTTGGCGTTTTGCTAGTATTCCAGACTTAAAAAGAATCATCAAGGCGATTAGTGTTGGGGCAATTGCCGTTGCTGCCATATTATTAATGATTCATCCGACCACCGTCGTGCCAAGAACGGTACTCATTTTAGATCCGATTTTATTGCTCTTAATGATGGGCGGCGCGAGGTTCGCCTATCGCGCCTGGAAAGAGCATAAATTATATGGTGGTGCTGAGGCGCTCGGTAAGCCAGTCTTAGTCCTTGGTGCAGGCGAAGCTGCAATAGCGCTCATAAAAGATTTAGCACGCAGTGAGGCTTGGCAAGTCGTGGGTTTGTTGGACGATAATAGTGCGATTCAAATGCGGGAAATATTTGGTGTTAAAGTGTTAGGCGTCATCAAAGATTTGCCGAAGTTAGCCATAGAGCGTCAAGTTGAGCATGTCATCATCGCAATGCCATCCGCACAAAATAAAGCGCGCCGCTTGGCTGTGGAAATTGCGAATGAAGCTGGGCTAACGGTACTTACAGTTCCTGCTTTCGATGATTTAATCAGTGGAAAATTAAGTGTTTCGCAAATTCGTAAAGTTGAGGTAGAAGATTTATTGGGCCGTGAACCTGTAGAGCTTGATATCGAAGGTTTACATGATTTGATTGAGAACAAAGTAGTTTTTGTAAGTGGGGCAGGAGGATCTATTGGGTCAGAGCTTTGTCGGCAGATTTTAAAGTATCACCCAACAAAATTAGTTTGCTTAGATATTTCCGAATACGCTTTATATCGAATTGAGCAAGAATTTACAGACACTCACACTGAAATTATATATGTGACTGCAGATGTCAAAAATTCTCTGCGTATCAAACTATTGTTGCAGCAGCATCAGCCTACCGTCGTTTTCCATGCAGCAGCCTATAAGCACGTCCCCTTAATGGAAAATAAAAATGTTGCAGAGGCCTTAAATAATAATGTGGTTGGTACCTATACCATTGCCAATGCTTGCAAAGAAGCAGAAATTGAAAAGTTCGTGTTGATCTCAACCGATAAGGCCGTCAATCCAACCAACGTGATGGGAGCGAGTAAGCGCTTAGCAGAAATGGTCTGTCAGGGCTTGCAGGACCCACTCAATAAGGCACGTACAAGGTTTGTCATCGTGCGTTTTGGTAATGTGCTTGGCAGTAGTGGAAGCGTTATTCCTAAGTTTCGTGAGCAAATTGCAAAGGGTGGACCTGTTACGGTCACGCATCCTGACATTACTCGCTACTTTATGTCTATCCCTGAGGCAGCGCAACTCGTTATGCAAGCAGGTGTGATGGGTGCTGGCGCGGAGATTTTCGTATTAGACATGGGTGAACCCGTTAAAATTGCAAGCTTGGCAAGAGATATGATTCACTTGTCTGGTCTGCACGAAGACGAAATTAAGATTGTATTTACAGGTCTGCGCCCAGGTGAAAAACTATACGAGGAGTTGCTTGCGGATGATGAACACACCATGCCAACACCCAACCATAAATTAAGGATAGCTGTTGCACGCAGTGCCAATATGACATGGGTTAAAAAACTCATTAAATGGATTGAGAGCGTGCAGGGTATCGATGAGCTTGTCATTAAACAGGAATTAAAAATGTGGGTTGAAGAATATAAAGCCGACAATACTAGCAGCAAAG
>JBJXDT010000032.1:0-6912 GCA_046153505.1 Methylophilaceae bacterium
AGGGGATGCAGTGAATTATTCAGTTGGGAGACGGGTTGGGCTAAAGGTATTTTCTTGGGAAGATTCCCGCTGGTTTAATAAAAAAGCGTTTGATAAAACACATGCGTTCTATGAAAAACATGGCCCTATTACGATTGTCGTTGGACGGTTCATGCCATTTATACGCACCTTCACTCCGTTTGTAGCAGGTGTTGCTCAAATGACATATCCAAGATTCGCCTTCTATAATGTAATTGGCGGTATTCTTTGGGTATGTAGCCTTACAGCAATAGGATTTTTAGTGGGCAATCATCCTTGGGTTAAAAGCCATTTTTCTCTAGTGGCTCTGGCGCTGATTATTGTTCCAAGCTTGCCAGCTATCTGGGTGTTTCTGAAACATTTAATGCATTCTCGTGCTAAATGAAACTAGCTAATCAAACTGACGGAATGGCAGTTCGACTAATTTAGCCAAGCTTAAGAAAAAAATTGCCGTTTTAATTGGCAGAATTTCATTCGCAAATAAGCTTGCATAGCCCGCCAATTGTGGCAGGTGGACTTGCGCGTCTGCGTTTGGGTTTTCCACATTAACATCCAAACCCAGTTTGTAATCAATAATCCAGCGCGTGCCATTGTCGACAAACGTTAAATCGATGCGGTGCTCTTTTGGTTGATTATTATCATCCATCGTTGTAATACTAAGTTCAGTTTGGGTGGATGCCCTTGGCGCAAATAACCAGGCAGTTTCTGGGCTGGCAATCGTATTTTTAAGTGCCTGGATTATCAACGGTACTTGTATATCGACCACTATTTTTTCATGACCGCGCTGTATCAGCCAAAAATGCATACCCTCGGAGATAGTATCCATGCGCTCTGCAGGCCAATGCTTTATACCATCTTTTACTATCATTTCCATGTATAGATGGGCAAGGCTGCCACTATCTGCAGCTAGATTGGGCGCTAATTCGTTCTCGACTTGTTGTGGTTTGTTTGTTGTGTTGGCACACGTAGGTTCTGCTTGTAATACGGCAGGTATTTGCAGCTTTTCTAAACGAATCAGTTGAGGGGTAAAGTTGGCAACTTCATTTTGTAAAGTCCCGTCAATAGTCAGTATGTCGCATGCTTCATAATGTGCACCCAGTATGGGCCATAGTGCATCCAGATAACTGTTTTTAGTAGGTTTGATGTTAAATTCCTTGTCTTGATTGGCAACCCCAACCAAATGCAAGACACGCTCGGCACGCGTCGCCGCCACATATAACACGCGCAGCGCTTCGTTCGATTCACGCTCCTTTTCTAGCGTGTTCAGGTAGTCATAGACGCTAACGCTGGCTGTATCACGTATGCCTTTGGGAATATACGGTGCTGCTAGCAATTCAGTTTTTCCTTGTAACGTTACTTCTTCCCACAGCATCAGAGGTTTGTCGCGGTTATTTCCACTTGCGTTTGCGCCAAGGCCAGGCAAAATCACGGTATCAAATTCTAAGCCTTTTGATTTATGAATCGTCATCATTTGTATATGCTCACCTTGTACATCGGGTGTGGCAAATAACTTGGTAATTTCAGTGTCCATGCGCTCCGGCGTAAAGGCATTGTTGCGGTCTAGCGTGTCTAGGCAATTAAAAAACGCCTGCACGTCGATAATGTCCGAGGGTTCCCACAGGCATGCGGTGCCATTTAGCAGTAGCCAAATGCCCCTCACCCAGCGGCTTGTTGGCATGCGGCCTTGCGTGGCAAAGGCTTCACTTAAAATGCTGCGCACGTGTCGCAGCCGCACTTGGCCATCGGCAGATAGCTGATTTATAACAGCATCATTTAACATCAGCGACCAAATCGTGCTGGTTTGGTCTTTTTGGGCGAGTTGGTATAAATCCGCCAAGGTGAGGCCGCACCACGGAGCACGTAAAATTGCTAGCCAATGCACGCGATCGGCGCGGTGGTTTAGGGCGTGGGTAAGGCTGAGTAAATCTTGTACCACTTGCCTGTCTTCCAACGCTTCAATTTCAACAGCCTGAAAGGCAATCTCTTTGAAATCCCGGCGCAACTTGCTGACTAGCGAACTGAGGTGTTTTTTAGAGCGCACTAAAATCGCGATTTTTTTGCTTTTATCCGTTGCTTGAATAATGTCGATAATCGCTTCTGCTTCCCGTTGTTTGGCAAGTTCAGATGATTCATTGGCAGGGCTTACAATTGGGTGAATGTGAATGCCAGCATCTTTCACCTCAGGTTTGGTGGCGTGAAAGTTGCGATAGCTAATTGCACCTTGCGCCATGCTGTCTTGATTTGGAAAAATTGTTTGGAACGTGCTATTGATCCAATTCACCACCGTGGGGTGTGAACGGTTATTGCGATATAAGGGCAAGCGCGTAAGTTTAATGTCGCCAATACCATGTTCGGCTGCTTCCAAAAACAAGCTGACATTGGCTTTACGAAAGCGGTAAATCGATTGCATCGGGTCGCCCACGCAAAACAAGGTGCGCACGTCGCCAGTTTGCCAACCTGCGGTCAGTTGTTGAATAAGTGCAATTTGACTTGGGCTGGTGTCTTGAAACTCATCCACCAGCAAGTGTTTGATTTGATAATCAAGTTTTAAGGCTAAGTCGGTCGGCTCACCAAAGTGGTCGGTGAGCGCCAATGTGGCACGACTGGCGATTTCGGTAAAATCTACTTCGTTATTGCGTTGAAACACGAGCCATAATTTGGCGACGGCTAAGTTTAGCAGATTGGATAGTGTAGTAATGATTTCCCAGCTAGTAGACCCTTCATTTGTTGCAAGTGGAAGCGAGCGAATACGTTGAAGCGCTTGTTCAATTTGAGGGGTTTTGGTAAGGTTTTCTAGCAATGATACAAATGCATTTTTTTGCTCTTTAGCTTCTGGTGGAAAACCATCATTTACATTAATCGTCTTGCGTAGTTCATTTTTCTGAGTTAATAATAAATGACCGATTGCTATCCAGCTTGGTAAAGATTCAATTTCGCTATCTAAATAAGTTACATTTTCTAAAGATTTGATAGGGTGTTCAATAGAAACATTAGACGCAGCAAATCGAGCAAATGGCATTAGCGCATCTCGAATTGGCAAGTGAATCATTTGTGAAATGACTTCTAGTTCGCTCTCTAGGCATGCGTTTAATGCCGTTTGCAACTTTGTTGGCTCTAATTTTTGTTGTGTATTCCCAAGCCATTGGTCGCGCTTGGCGAGCATGCTGGCAAGTAAGTTGACCAACTGCGCCGCATTGTTATCCACATAACGCAGGGCGGTTTTTACCAACTCGCCATATTGGGGAGACTCCAACTCGGCCAGTGTTTGTTGCGCTGCCTCTTGATATAAAGAGGTGGCGTCTTCCGTTACGCTGGGTTGTGCGCCAAAACGGCTCATCAGTGGCATTTGACGTGTGAGGTGCGCGCATAAGCTATCAATTGTAAAAATGCGCAATCGGGCAGGGTTCTCGAGCAATTGCCAATCGTGCATTTGCGCATGCATAAGCACTTTTTGGCTTAATTCATAGGTGATTTTTTTGTGCTCGGCAGAGGGTGCGGTTTTGTTTGATGCCATCATCAAACTATCCATAATGCGTAGACGCATTTCCGCAGCTGCTTTATTAGTAAAGGTGATGGCAATGATTTCTTCAGGCGAATTGACTGTGGTGAGCAAGCGTAAAAAACGCTGTGTGAGTAGCTCAGTTTTACCTGCGCCCGCGGGGGCCTCTACAATAAAGCACTCTAACGCCAGTGCACGTGCACGGTTTTGCTCGTCTATTTTTAAATGATCAATATCTAAAGCGTTACTCATGGTCTGCTGCATCTAAAAAGCGTTCAAATTGCAATTGGCGTTCTGGCAGGCGCAATAAGGGTTTAACCTCGCAATACATTAAGTCATTTTCGTCATTAAATTTAACCGACGCTTCACCAGTCTTTATTTCTACAGCAATTGCTTCAATGCTGGTTTTCCAGTGATTCAGTGCGCTTTGCCAATCGCTAAACTGTTGCACCAGTTTTGATTTGCATTTGCCGCTGCCTTCGTCAAAATCAGTTTGGCTGAAGCCCTCAAAACGGTGCTCGACCACTTTTACCATACCAAATTGAAGTCCTGCAATCGTTTGGCTAGTATCATCAAAGTAAAAACTCGCATAAATAGGCAATTGTGGTTCGCTAATGCGGTCTTCCGCCCAAGAGCTAACATTTGGCGTTTGGCCTGTTTTGTAGTCTAGAAAGACCATTCCACCATTTTGTAGTTGATGAATTCTATCGATTTTTAGCGTCACTTCAATGCCGCTAATATCTACCTGCTTCTCTACTTCGCAGCCAATAATGTGAAATGTAAGTCCTTGTTCCTTCTCAAACGCTAGCCAAGCACCAACGAGTTTATGCAAGCGCTCATGTTCTAGTTCTAGCACAGTTTTGGTTACTACATTGGTTGTTTCAGCAAAGTCATGTAATGCCTTGCGAATGGCTTTGTTTAGATGTTCAACCAGCGCGTCATCAGACATATCGCGCAAATCTGCAAAATGTAATTTTTGATGATTTGGTTGCCAAAATGCGGCTAACACCGCATGTACCAATTGACCACGCGCGAGACTATCCAAGCCTTCAGTGGGCGTTTTAAGGCTCTTTGCGCCCAGTCGATACTGATAAAACGCCCATGCAGGGCAAATAGCTTGTGCTTTAAATAAACTTGTACCACCCGAAACATGGTCTCCCACTTGGACTTCAGGAGCAGTGTGGTCATCTATATGCGATAAATCATGATTGCCTGCTTCAGATAGCTGCTCTGCCAACGTTTTGGTTAGTGGTAATTGCGCGATGATTCCAACTCCATTAATGAGTGGTGAAGGGCGCAATTGCGAAGTATTTTCTAACTGACTGCTGGAAAAAATCACACTATTCGCTGAATGTAACAAGCGCTGGTGAATGCCGGCTGCAAACATTGCTTGCACACTATTGTCCGCATTGGGTAAGCGCGCAGCGCGTTGGATGTAAGCTGGCAGTAGCGCATTCGGGCGAGCAGGTGGCGGCCAAATATGGTCGTTCATTTGCAATACCCAAATCGTATCAACCGGACTACTTAATGCTTCCATGATGCCCAGCACTTGTATTGACGTAAAGTGGGTTGTTTCAGCCTGAAACACTTGTTGAGTGCAAATTTGTTGCATCAAGCTCGCCGCTTCAGACATCGAAATAGAGGAGTCGAGTGCATCTAACGCGCTCAACTGCTGCAAAACTTTATTCCATGCTTTTTGTGTTTGATACTCTAAGCTGTTAATGCTGCGCTGGCCAGGCCACCTCAGGGCGCTGAGTAAGTTGGTAAACGTTTGAGCCCAAACAGCTGGTTTGGCATTTTTGTGAGTGATATATGCTTGCGCAGCCGTTAAATCATGCACCAGATGGTTAACCGTTAAGCCATTTTCTAACTCAGTATTGGCGAATAAAATAAAAGTATCAAGGGTGAGTTGTGCAGCAGCTTTTTCGCGCATTTTACCGTCTAGTTGCGCGCGCGCATCTGCCTCTTGCAAATAATTAGACCAAAAAGGGGATAGCAACACTTTGGAAAAATCCGCTTGCTGCGTGCTATAGCTACTAGATATCCGGAGCAGGTTTAATGCTGTTTGTATCATGGGTTGCTCTACCAGCGGCGTGCCGAGTGAGAAGTTGTAAACTCGGGCGTCATCAAACAAAGTGGGGCGCACACTGACTGGGTTTAAGGTGTCATCCAACAAATCCGCCAGCAAATTGCGCACGGTGCTCAACTGCGGCACAATTATGGCTATGTTGCATTGCGGATTCGCCTCTAACTGTTCCTTGGCCCATGCTACGGCAGCGCGACACTCTGCCTCGCAATTTTCAAGGCTGATGTGCTGCGTATTTCCAGCTTCTGTAAGGTTATTGGGATGATCTGTAATGATTACCCCACGCTCTATGAGCAAGTCGCGTAGCCGCTGTTCTTGCGGCGCTGTTTGGTCAAATCCAGCAAACTCAATATGGCTAGGCCAATCTGTAGTGTGTTTTAGATGGTCAAGTTGCCAATCAATATAGCGCACACTCTCAAGCACACCTAGGCGCGCACAACGAGCCTGAAAAGCTTGCTGCCACTGCATAAATTGGCGCGTTTCTTCCGCCAAACCTTCGCGCGGCAAATGTAAACGCCACGCCACGCAATACTGGTTGGCCTCCATTGAGGCGTTAGCTAAACCAGAGACATTAAACAGTGCGCCAAACGCATTTTTTTTGAGACTTTGCTGAATCATTTCCTCCCACAACAGTTGCTCGCTAAATGTATTTAGGCGTTGTGGCGGGTTGAGGATTTTACCTGCTAATAAATTGGTTTCGATAAGTGCATCTAGCCATTGCGAAAGTGTTAACACATTGGCACTGTTCCACTGATTATGGCCTGCAAGTGCTTGCGCTTTGGCTATATCGCCCTGAATAGCGCGCACTAGGCGGGCAGTGGGGCATAGAATGAGCTTGTTTTGCATGCACGTATTCTATTGGATATTTATGAGCAGCAGTAGTGTTAAAATACTGCTGAACTTTAAAATAAGGAAACGCTATGTTTGCCAAACTCGCCAAGCTTTTAAAATATGCTTTATGGGTTTTGATTATCCCCATCATCTTGTTTGCGCTATACACTTGGGCGGCACTCACATGGGTTTACTCCAGTGGCGAGCGCGCTGGTTATGTGCAAAAGCTCTCACAAAAAGGCTATGTGTGCAAAACGTATGAAGGTGAGTTGATTCTGGTTTCGATGCCTGGCACGCAAGCAGAAAAATTCTTTTTTACGGTGCGTAATGCCGATGTTGCTAAGCGCATTAACGAGACAGTGGGCAAGCGTGTTCGCTTGATTTATGAAGAGCATAAAGGCATCCCAACTTCTTGCTTTGGTGAGTCGTCCTACTTTGTCCATGATGTGCAGTTGCTTGATAATTAGCAATGGCTACT
>JBJXDT010000033.1:0-3496 GCA_046153505.1 Methylophilaceae bacterium
ATTGAAAAGGTTGCAGATGATGTAGTACAAGAGTTTGAAGCAAAAGAGGTTCTAAACAAACTCAGAGCATCACAGTTAGGGATGATTAGAGCAATACGTTTTATTCCAATTGCCGAAATGTCTAAAATATTGAGGCTGTCCAGAAAACAAGGCTAGGTGTCCACCTTAGCGTGGGAAGTCCATTATTTTGTCTGAAGTTGCCATAATGATTCACTATGCCGCCAATCGTTGAGCGGGCTTAATTTTAATTTTGCTGTTCTTTTCAGCATGCCATAAGTCATACTGCAACTGTAAGCGTAGCCAAATTTCAGCACTACCTCCTAACCACTGAGCCAAACGAATGGCCATATCAGCACTTATAGCTGAGTGACCATTAATCATGCGTGATAGCGTTACACGCGCAACACCCAACTGCTCGGCAGCTTCTGTTACCGTTAAACCTAAGGCGGGTAGCACGTCCTCTTTTAATGTTTCGCCCGGATGAGGCGGATTAAACATCTTGCTCATATTCATATCTCCTAGTGATAGTCCTGGTAATCGACAATTTCAGCATCCTCACCTTCAAAAATGAATGTGAGCCGCCAGTTGCCGTTTACCCATATAGACCAATGCCCTGTTGTTAATTGGTGAAGTTTCCACCCAGGTTTATCCATTTCTTTTGGGTCAGTAGCAACATGAAGCATCGCTAACTGACGTGCTAACTTGCTTGCATGATCAGCTCTAATGCCCGCCTTATTGCCAGTCGTGAAAAACTTTTCAAGCCCTTTGTGCGCGAAACTTTTTATCATTTATTTTGTATCGTATAACGCATCAAGATACAATGCAAGTATTAAATTTAGGTAAACCAGATTCATTTATAGTTCCTCACTATCATCATTCCAGAAACACTTTTTGCTTCAGGGATCGCTTTATGCACATCTCCAAATGCGCTGCCAATTGCTAGCAAACCTTCGGTGTGATTGCGCATAAAATTGATATAAATTCGACTGTTTTCTTCAACAGTAATCGTAGCGTCATGACATCCGATATTTTGAAGTTTTTTAACTAGCTCATCAGGATCAAAATCATCGTTTGGCATCTCGAACATTAACGAGAAATCAAATATTTTCATTTCAGGTTTTTTCTTCATGCTAATTCCTCATTTGTCTTTTACGCGCAAAAACAGTTTTACGTTCAATGATGTTGCGGGCTATCCGGTTGATTTCCCGTGGTCCACTAAGTCTTTTAAGTAGCGCCAATTCTTGATTATCGAAGCTCGGGAACATCCGCACATCAATACCTAAATCCAATGCGTAGCTATTCATCACGTTACTTAAAATGGTGTCAAAGTGTTGGGGGCCTGGTGCCTGCACAGTCATTACGGTAAACCTTTCAATAAGTGGCTTTGGTAACTTGCCGATTTCGTTGGCCGTTGCAATCCAATTCACATGGCTAAAATCACATGGCACACACAAACATTCATCTAAATAGCTTTTTGATGATGCAGGCTCTAAGAACTGCAGCAAAACGTCCCAAAGTCTGCCGTTCCTGTTGTCTTCGCTTGTCTTATCTATCTCATCAACAAGAAACATTGGATTCACGAAGAACTCTGTCGCAATCACGTTTGCAATCGCACTTGGACGCGCTGTTGAATAACTGCGAGCCGCGCCTTTAAGAAACATGCAATCCGCATTACCTGCTGCCATTAGTATTCTGTAAGGTGTGCGACTGAGTCCAGCTAGCCGTTTAACGTATGAAGTCTTACCAACGCCAGGTGGCCCCGCAAGCAATAGCGGGCGCAATTTAAACACGGGCTTATTGCTATGTTCAAGCATGACAAGCTGCATATAGATCTCTTCTGTGATATCAGCACACCATGGGAATTCTGTGTCCAGCACTTTTTTCAAGTCGTCTGGATCTGGCAAGCCCATGAGCGGCAATTTGCCTTCCAGGATTTTATATGCACCAACCTTAAATTCGCCATCTTCACTAATGCGAGTGCTTGCCACTTTTACAGAGATATCTTTGCTAGTTACATGGCAATTCATTCTATGTAGCTTAGTGTTGATCTCTTCGAAGTCTGGATGGTTAGCCATTTGCTTGTGGTTAATTAAAGTTCGTACTAATAAAAGATCCTCCTCACTAGGCTTAGACTCGAGCAAAATCAGCGCAGCCTGCGCAGCGCTATTAAAGTCATTTTCATCTGGCCGCTTATCATTCAGTGCATTACTAATGGCCATCGCAGATAACTCACGTGCGCCTTTAACGCTCTGATATCCATCATTCCAAACTTTGTGTTGCGCTAGTCGAGTAGCCGACTTAACACTTCCTTTTTGCGCAGCAAACCCATGCCAATAATAAGCAAGATAAACATCCGGTCCGCACGGCAAATCACCAGACTCAAAGCGTTCAGCAAAATGTTCGGCAAACTTAAATTCGCCATTTTTAGCTCGTCGATATGCAGTCAGCAATTCAGCCAATTTCAAAGGGATTGCATCAAAATTGCCATCCATGGCATCAGCTTCAGCTTTCTCTAGAAAAGTGGGCAGATCTGGGCATTCAAATTCACTCATACCATTTCTTTCTTTTTAAAATTGTTTTTAAGTGTTAACAATCATTCGAAAAACGTTCGCGTTCCTCTAAATAGGCTGTGTGGCAGGTATCACAACAAACATGGTAATAATCATTGTCATCACGCATCTCGCCTTTCAGCCCGCAGGTTTCACAAATCTCAGCGCTTTTATCCATATAATTCATGCTGATCTTAAAGAGATTGCCATCCTCAACCTCGCCAGTGGATCTGTAATAGAAACGCAGCTGCCCAAATTTTTCTTTAATTTGACTTGCATGAATCCATTGCTCATTAGTTCTACCTTGCCGTTTGCATTCCTCTTCAAGTTCACTACAAAGCTTATAAATGAGGTCGAGCCAGCCTGAACCAGTTTCAATCGGGATAGAATTTTTGAATATCCGTGGAAAATCTGCACGTATTTTATTTTTCATTTCTTGACTCATTTCATTTTCCCAATAAAAAAGGCCGCTCAATTGGCGGCCTTATGGTTCTCTAAATAGCATTATTTAGGGTCGCAAAAAGCCTCCACGCGCAGGTATAAACCAGCGAGTATCCGTGACAACTTGAATTGTTCTATTGCTATATTTCATGTGTTATAAAAAATTAAAATGTGTGTCGACTAACCCAGCATTATAACGAACTCAATGTGCCTTGTCAAGATAAATTTCAATTTAATCAATTGCTTATGAAAAATCATCTTTTTCCGTTGTCAAGTACTTTTTTTAAATATTTTAAATTTCAATGATTTTCTATAGAAAAATAGGACAAATTAAGCCATTTTTTGGAGGCCATAAAACAATGCGAATGGCGATAGGTAAACCATCAGATTGGCTTGTGTCTGATAGATGAAAAGGGCGTTGACTTTTGAAGGGTGAGAAGGTGAAAATTGACTATTAGAAATGCAGTTGAAGCTGCGCGTTAAAATTAGGAATGGATGTAAACGGG
>JBJXDT010000034.1:0-34072 GCA_046153505.1 Methylophilaceae bacterium
GGCTAATGACAACAGCGTGTTACCGACTAATGCCGAGATTGATGAAGAAATTCGCCTTTACCATCAAATTTACAACGCAGACGAACAACCCACCGAGCTAGAAAACCTGCGCAAAGCCGCCCTTGCTACCATGCAACTATTCGAGCGTTTCAACCCCTATCTCACTGGTAGCGTATTAGATGGTTCTGCGGGCAAGTTTGCACAAACCGAGATTCACCTATTTGCCGATAGCGCAAAAGAAGTGGAAATATTTTTGCTAAGCCAACAAATTCCTTTTGAAGGTAGCGAAAAAGCCTATCGATTATCGGACAAACCTAGTAAGGATAAAAAAGACAAAGTGCGTAAAACCGTGCCAGTATTTACGCTAGAGACTGAATGGGGAATACAAAAACTCAGCGTGTTCGAATTTGATGATTTGCGCGTTGCGACGAAGAAAACCAGTGATGGCAGCAACGCAGAACGAGCAGATATTAACGATTTACAAGCACTTTTACACACCTAAACACATGCCCTGAGAGGCAATATCCATGCGGCTTGAGCGGCAGATGGATAAGCGGCGAGGACTGTTTGAGTGTTGAAAGCGCGAGTTCCACAGCCGCCCAGATGCGGCGCTTAGTTCGAAGGTATAAAATTAAACGCTATTTCTGCGTCGATAAAAAGCTATACATGCTAAACCACTTAACATTAGCATAACATTAGAGGGTTCAGGAACAGCCGACACTGAAGGTAGCACAAAAGATGAACCATAATTTATAGCTGAGAAAGCATTTGTCATAGGATCAAATTGTGCGTCAAATGAACTGTTATCTGTAATATTATTTGACTGAAAATACCGTATATATCCGAAGGTAGAGTTCCTTAAGAATAAACTTACCTCAGTTACTTCTGCAGGAGTGCCGAAGTTTAATGTTATTGCTTGTGAATCCGCAATTAAACTAGCTGAAGTAGTTTGATTGCCAGGTTCAAAACTAAACACTAAGTCCCATGCTGAATTACTATTATTTAAATTAAGAATCTCGCTTGCACCGTTTGATAAAGTTACTGAATAAGTTGAAGCATTTAAAAAACTTTCGATTGCAGATTCAGTATTAAACACGCCCGTCTGAGATGTTTCTAAGCTACCAACCAATGATGTAGCTCCATTAAACGATAATGGAAAATCGGCCAAATTATACACATTTGCATTTGCAACCGTTGTAAAAGCCGTAAAGACTAACAAAGTTGAGAGAATTGATTTTATTCTTATTACTAACATGGAAGCTCACTTATATTATTGATTGTTATTTTTGCATGTATACATAATAACAGGTAAATAATACGTTTCTATAGCCCTTTGAGGCCAATTAGTTTGTTAAATAATAGTGAGCATTAATAAATTTGAATTACAAACTATCTTTCAACCATCGCGCCACATCCATCGCAAAATACGTCAATACCCCATCTGCGCCTGAGCGTTTAAACGCGAGCAAACTCTCTAACACACAAGCCTTTTCATCCAGCCAGCCATTCTGCGCGGCAGCTTTAAGCATGGCATATTCACCACTCACTTGGTAAGCATAGGTAGGCACGCCAAACTCCTGCTTCACACGGCATACGATATCTAAATACGGCATGCCGGGTTTGACCATGACCATGTCCGCACCTTCTTCAATATCCAGAGCCACTTCTTTAATGGCCTCGTCCGAGTTAGCGGGGTCCATTTGGTAGTTGTATTTATTTCCCTTGCCCAGATTGGCCGATGAACCCACTGCATCGCGGAAAGGCCCATAAAATGCGCTGGCATATTTGGCCGAATAAGCCAAAATGCGGGTGTGGATGTAACCTGCTTCTTCCAGTGCATCACGAATCGCGCCAATGCGGCCATCCATCATGTCGCTTGGGGCAACCACATCTGCGCCTGCTTCGGCATGACATAGTGCTTGCTGCACCAATACGGCGACAGTTTCATCGTTCATTACATAGCCAGTATCGTCAATCAGCCCGTCTTGCCCATGGGTGGTGTAAGGGTCGAGTGCAATATCGGTAATCACCCCCAACTCTGGGAAGGCTTTTTTAAGCGCTTTGATTGTGCGCGGTACTAATCCGTTTTTATTAAATGCTTCTTTCGCATCTAGGCTTTTAAATTCTTGCGGTACGACGGGGAAAAGCGCCAGTGCAGGAATGTCCAATTTAACGCATTCTGCTGCCGTTTTGAGTAATACGTCGATGCTCTGGCGTTGCACGCCGGGCATGCTCGCAACCTCCTCCGTTCGATTTTCGCCTTCCAGCACAAATACGGGATAGATTAAATCATTAGTCGTGAGTACATGCTCTCGCATCAAACGGCGAGAAAACTCGTCCTTACGCATACGGCGTGGTCGAGTCGCTAAAAATTGATTGGTCATGCAAATACCTTTCTTAGCTCAAAGCCAGGGTCTTCCTGACGCATAAACGCTTCACCCACCAAAAACGTGTGCACATTATTTTTGCGCATCAAGGCGACATCATCGCTAGTAAAAATGCCACTCTCTGTCACAACGATTTTCCCTGCTGGGATACGCTCTAACAAATCCAAAGTGGTTTGTAATGTGACATCAAAAGTACGCAAATTGCGGTTATTAATGCCCAGCAATGGTGTAGTAATCTGCAAAGCTAAATCCAGCTCCTCGCCATTATGCACTTCCACCAGCACCGCCATACCAAGCGCGTGCGCTATACTTTCCAATTCTTGCATCTTGGGTAAACTTAACGCAGCCGCAATGAGCAAAATACAATCGGCGCCCATTGCGCGCGCCTCGTAAACTTGATAAGGATCAATCATAAAGTCTTTGCGCAGCACGGGCAGGTTGCAAGCTGCACGCGCTTGTTTTAGATAATCAGCCGAGCCTTGAAAATATTCAACGTCAGTAAGCACTGACAAACAAGCTGCGCCGCCATTTTCATAACTTTGTGCAATTTCCGCGGGATTAAAATAATTGCGAATCACGCCTTTGGATGGGCTCGCTTTTTTGATTTCTGCAATCACTGCAGATTGATTTGCAGCGATTTTATGACGAATGCTGGCAATAAAGTCGCGTGGTTTTGGTGCGCGCTCTGCCAAAGCTTGCATTGCTGGAAGCGGCATCATTGCTTGCGCTGCAGCTATCTCCACTTTTTTTGTTTCTAAAATTTTATTTAAAATATCACTCATACATTTTACCGTTATGTTTTATCCAACCCGCATCATGCTCACCCTTTGGGTCTTTGTGCGTCCAATGGACAATGCCGCCTTTAGGGTTGTACACGTACTCGCCCTTAAATTCAATCGTATCACCAATCGCAAGTTGATTGATGCGTGGCGACAAATCTAAATTATGCGCAAAAAGCAAAGTCTGCTCTGGCGATACCTTTACCAAAAATTTTTGATGCTTCAATCCATTATTATCATCTGCCAAAATCTTGGTGACGATTCCCTTGCCTTCAACTTCTAAATTACTTTTGCGCTGCTTAAAAGCCTGTTCAATTGTCGCATTAGCAGGCTGAGAAGCCGCATCTATGCTAGCTTCTGGCGTGGCTTGAAATTGACTTACGCTTTGTTTGCAGCTCGAGCAAAACAAGGCAATCAATAAAATTAAAACGATTCTATGCAACATTTATACGCTTTTTCCGTTGGGGAAAAAATCACGAATATCCGCCACAATTTGTTGTTTTGTTTGACTCATTAATTGATGATAAGCATGCTCAAGAGGCACAATTGTTGGCCGCGGAATTTCCGCTTCGGGCTTTTGCCAGTTTTCGTGCAAACACCAATAATTATCTTTATCAAAATTCATATGCATCCTGCAAGTGAGTGGGCGCACCTCGTAAATCGAGCACTCGCCATTCGCCAAAAACGGGCAGGGCGTGTGACTACCAAACGTTTTCAAATCTGGACGCCTATTTTGCGTCACTTCACGCGGCTTTATGCCAAGTTTGTCGCCCATGTATTGCGCTTCAAACGCAGAAATTGGCACAGAAACATGGCAGCAATGTCCGCAGCCTCGCGAACATGCGGCAAACCTTCCTGCATAATCGAATATTTGGTCTGCAGTATTGAGTATTTCTTTTAATTTAATAACAGGTCGAGCGTTCATCTTGGAGATACGCTGTGGTAATGAAACCACTTGTGCCTTGAGCTCAGGCGTCACCGATTTGAAGAATTTATCCAAATTAGGCTCAGCATACGCTCGCGTTTCTTGAGGTGTACGATTGGTCATGCTTGAGTCGACTTTTGAATAAGTTGTTGCAACTTACTTGCGGCAGCTCCACTATCAATCATTTTAGCTGCATGCTCAATACCCGCATTGATATTGGCTTGCAGACCAGCAACATAAATCGCAGCCCCTGCGTTTAACAAGACAATATCACGCGCAGCGCTTTGTGTTCCTGCGCCAGATTTCCCATCTAACACGTCTAAAATCATCGCTTTAGATTGCGCTGCATTTTCTACGCGGATGCTTTTTAGCGAGTGAATTTTCAGGCCAAATTGGACGGGGTTCAGTGCATATTCACTTATTTTTCCATCTTTCAATTCCGCAACATATGTGTCGCCGGTAAATGAGATTTCATCCATACCATCCGCGCCATGCACCACCAAAACATGTTCTGACCCCAGTTTTTGCAGCACTTGTGCTAGCTTACTAGTAAGGGTCTTTTCGAATACACCCATCACCTGCCGATCTGCGCTGGCTGGGTTAGTGAGTGGGCCGAGTAAATTAAATAGCGTGCGCACACCCAACTCTTTACGCACTGGCGCGGCGTATTTCATGGCACTATGGTGATTCGGCGCAAACATAAAACCTATGCCGATTTCATCTACGCTTTTGGCGACTTGCTCAGGCGTTTGATTCACATTCACCCCTAGCGCTTCTAACACATCAGCGCTACCACAAGAACTAGAAACCGAGCGCCCACCATGCTTGGCAACTTTTGCGCCCGCTGCTGCCGCGACAAAAGCGGAAACTGTAGAAACGTTAAAGGTTTGAATGCCATCGCCGCCAGTGCCGCAGGTATCTACTAAATGTTCAGTGTGTTTTATTTCAACTTTGGCTGAAAGGGCACGCATCACAGTCGCCGCAGCGGCGATTTCATCGACCGTTTCGCCCTTGCAGCGCAACGCAATTAAGAACGCTGAGATTTGCACGGGCGTGAGCTCGCCACTCATTACTTTGTGCATGGTGGCAAGCATTTGCTCGGACGATAAATTTTGGCGACTGAGCAGTTGGTTAAGGACGTCTTTGAACATGATTAATTGGCTTTTAGGAAGTTATCCAATAACTCATGACCATATTCTGTAAGTATCGATTCAGGGTGAAATTGCACACCTTCTACCGCCATCGTTTTGTGTCTAACACCCATAATCTCACCGTCGTCTGTCCAAGCCGTGATTTCTAGGCAATCAGGAATGCTTTCGCGCTCAATGACCAACGAATGGTAGCGCGTGGCCGTGTAGGGATTAGGAATATCTTGAAACACGCCGATATTTTTGTGGTGAATTTGCGAAGTTTTGCCATGCATCAAGGTTTTGGCTTTAATGATTTTACCACCAAACGCTTGGCCGATACTTTGATGCCCTAAACACACACCTAAAAGCGGAATTTTTCCTGCAAATTCGATAATCAGCGGCACAGAAATACCCGCCTCATTTGGCGTGCAAGGACCAGGCGAAACCACAATATAGCGCGGCTTTAATTCAGCCACTTTTTTCAAGTCAATTTCATCGTTGCGATACACCTGTACGTCTTGCCCCAACTCGCCAAAATATTGCACCAAGTTGTAAGTAAACGAGTCGTAATTATCTATCATCAGTAACATTATTCTGCTCCTTTACTGCTATCAAGGCCTGCTTGCACCATTTCGGCCGCGCGAATCACCGCTTTAGCTTTATTTTGCGTTTCTTCCCATTCGGATTGTGGCACTGAATCTGCCACAATGCCTGCGCCTGCTTGCACGTAGAGTTTTTTGTTTTTAATCACGCCCGTTCTAATTGCAATCGCCACATCCATATCGCCATTAAAGCCCAAATAACCCACAGCGCCTGCATAAATGCCGCGTTTACTAGGCTCTAACTCATCAATAATCTCCATCGCACGCACTTTGGGTGCGCCGCTTACGGTACCCGCAGGGAAAGTCGCTTTCAGCACATCAATCGCATCCATATTAGGCTTTAGCTTGCCTTCAACATTGCTCACTATATGCATCACGTGTGAGTAACGCTCAATCATCATATTATCCGTCACTTTTACCGTGCCTGTTTGTGCAACACGACCTACATCATTGCGGCCTAAATCCATCAATTGCACATGCTCGGCACGCTCTTTAGGGTCTGCTAATAACTCTTCAGCTAATGCTATATCTTGCTCACGCGTTTTGCCTCGTGGGCGTGTGCCTGCAATCGGGCGAGAGGTCACGGTGCCATTCTCTAAACGTACCAAAATCTCTGGCGAGGCACCCACCACGTGATGGTCACCCATATCGTAATAAAACATATAAGGAGATGGGTTTAAGCTACGAAGTGCTCGGTATAAGCTGAGTGGTGGGGCGGCAAAGTCTTGTGTCATGCGTTGCGAAAGCACCACTTGCATAATGTCGCCATCTAAAATATATTGCTGCGATTTTTTAACTGCAGCCTTAAAATTGTCCTCGCCAAACTCCGAGCTCGCAGCGGTGATTGGCAAGGCTTGCGCTTTTGGAATTTCTACCGATTTACGCAACATCTCGACCAAGGCCGTGAGACGCGTGGTTGCTTGCTCGTAAGCTTGCGGCTCTGATGGATTTGCATAAACAATAAAGTAGAGCTTTCCACTTAAATTATCTACTACGGCAATTTCTTCAGAAATCATCAATAGCACATCGGGCGTACCTATCACATCTGACTTATTTGTTTTGGCTAATTTTCTCTCGATATAACGTATCGTCTCGTAGCCAAAATAGCCCGTCAATCCACCTGTAAAACGCGGAGCGCCATGGTAAGGTGGCGTTATAAAACGCGCCTGAAATGCCTTCACAAAATCTAATGGATTTGTGTTTTCGTGGGTTTCAACGACTTGATCGCCCTGCAATACTTGCACTGTAAAACCATTGGCTACAATGCGCGTTTTGGCGGGTAAGCCAATGATCGAATAGCGCCCAAAACGCTCGCCACCTTGTACAGATTCAAGTAAATACGAAAAAGGCGAGTTAGCAAGTTTGAGATAAAGAGAAAGTGGCGTATCGAGGTCTGCAAAGGTCTCTAAGACCAGTGGAATGCGGTTGTAGCCTTGTGCAGCTAACGCATTGAATTCGGTTTGATTAATTATGGTAAACATCATTTTTCCTAAAAATTTTCTGAGAGTTGCGGCAACTTTTCACCTACTTACCGCGTGTTTATTGCTGCCAAAACTGGCCTAGTAACGCCAGCGGCGCCAGCTCAGAAAATTATTTTTAAGAAAATTCATTTGTTCTGTAAAGTCTATAAAATCAAAAACTATTCTAAAAGTTCGGTTAATTCCGTCAAATCGTTAATCGTCGCATCTACTTTGCTTATATCCAAAGGCTTGCCTTGATTATAGCCATACGGCACCGTCACAATAAAACACCCAGCCGCGTGGGCCGCTGCAATATCTGTCGCAGAATCGCCAACTAACATGGCCTCAGCCGTGAGCACTTCGAATTCTGCACAAATATGCTGCAATTGTATAGGGTCTGGCTTCTTTTTTGCGAGCGTATCGCCAGAAACCACCATTTTAAAAAAATCATGCAAACCGCTCTTTTTAAGCAAGGGTAGCGTAAATTTTTCTGGCTTGTTCGTTACACATGCTAGCTTGTAACCCTTATCAGATAAAGCTTTCAGGCCATCTTCTACACCAGAATATGGCTTACTTTCAGTAGCGATATATGCATAATGTTCAAAAAAAAGCCGCTCTGCGCGGTCAAATAAATCCGCATCCGGTGCCGCGCCAAGTGTTGTAGTTAAACAACGCCATACCAACATTGGTGCACCCTCACCTATAAAACTTTCCACCAATTCCAAATGCAATGGCGCGAAATTTAGCGCACTTAACATCTCATTCGCCGCTTTTGCGATCTCCGGTGCGGTGTGCAAAAGCGTGCCGTCTAAATCAATCATGACCGCTTTTACCGCAAATTTCATTTTTACTGCTTAGTTATACTGTAGCGAGTGAAGCGCGAATTTCGCTAACTACAGTGTTGTAACGATTTTTGTCTGTGTCTAAGCCTTTAGTAAAAATTGCGTTACCAGCCACAAAAGTGTCCGCGCCAGCACGAGCGATTTCTACGATATTTTGCGCATTCACGCCACCATCGACTTCCAGCCAGATTTCACGGCCAGTTTCTTTGGTGTAAGCATCGATACGCGCACGTGCTTCTTTTAATTTACCCAAAGTGCTAGGAATGAATTTTTGACCGCCAAAACCAGGGTTCACGGACATCAGTAAAATCATGTCCACTTTATCCATCACGTAGTCTAAATAGTTAAGTGGTGTAGCCGGATTAAATACCAAGCCAGATTTACAACCCAAATCACGCACCATGCTTAGGCTACGATCAATATGGGTAGAGGCTTCCGGATGGAACGTAATTATGTTCGCGCCGGCTTTGGCAAAATCAGGAATAATGCGATCTACTGGCTCTACCATCAAATGCACATCAATCAGCGCACCCACTTTTTTAGAAATTTCGCGAATCGATTCGCATACCAATGGCCCAATAGTCAAATTTGGTACAAAGTGATTATCCATTACATCAAAGTGCACAATATCTGTACCCGATGAAATCACATCATCAATCTCCTGACCGAGCTTGGCAAAGTTGGCAGAAAGGATACTTGGGGCAATTCTAAAAGTTTTACTCATAACAGTTTTCCTAAAATTTGGGTCATCACAATGTGAACTAAACCGTTATTTTAACTCGAAATTCACCATAAGATAAAACACTTACTTGAATATACATAAGAACGCTTCGTTGATTTATCGTTAATTTTGTTAATAGTTGGTAAAATACGCAGATGCAGCTTTATACCATTGGCATTAATCACAATACAGCACCGATTGCTATTCGCGAACATGTCGCGTTTAGCAACGAAACGCTGCGCGAAGCGCTTAGTGACTTAACCGCGCAGAATGCAAGCGAAGCGGCCATTTTATCGACCTGCAACCGCACCGAAATTTATGTGCAATCCTCACAACCAGAGCCAGTAGTCAACTGGCTAGCCAATTATCACAAACTAGACATCACCAAGGTGCAACCCTATACCTACACATTAAGCAGCCACGAAGCGGTTAAACATGCTTTCCGAGTCGCTTCTGGTTTAGACAGTATGGTTCTAGGTGAACCACAAATTCTGGGGCAATTTAAGCAGTCAGTCAAAATCGCACAAGAGGCGGGCACATTAGGCACGCATTTGCACAAGCTATTTCAGCGCACATTCGAAGTTGCGAAAGAAGTGCGCACTAATACCGATATTGGCGGTAGCTCAATCTCCATGGCAGCGGCGGCTGTAAAATTGGCACAACGTATTTTTGGCGACATTAAAGATCAGAAAGTATTATTTATTGGCGCAGGCGAAATGATAGAGCTCTGTGCAGATCACTTTGCTGCACAAAAACCTAAATCTATGACTGTTGCCAACAGAACTTTAGAACGTGGCAGTGATTTAGCAGAAAAAATCGGCGGCAAAGCGATTCTGCTTAACGATTTGCCCGATTGTTTTGCTGAATTTGATATCGTCATCACCAGCACCGCTAGCCAATTGCCAATTGTCGGCCTTGGCATGGTGGAGCGTGCGATTAAAGTGCGCCGTCACCGCCCAATTTTTATGGTCGACTTAGCCGTACCGCGCGATATCGAAGCAGAAGTCTCACAACTGGATGACGTGTTTCTCTACACGGTGGACGACCTTGCGCAAGTAGTTTCAGACGGCATGGAAAATCGTCAGGAGGCCGCCATCAATGCCGAGATGATTGTCGCCGCGCGTGTAGAAAACTTTATGCAATGGCTGAAAAAACGCGACTCTGTGCCCACCATTATAGCCTTGCGCGTCCAAGCGGAAGCGACGCGTAAAGCCGAGCTCGACAAAGCACTTAGACTAATACAAAAGGGTGAGAGTGCAGAAAAGGTGTTGGAAGCCATGAGTAGCGCACTCACTAACAAATTTTTGCACGCGCCCAGCCACGTGCTTAACCAAGCGCATGGAGACGAACATGCGCGATTAGAACAATTGCTTCGTCATATCTATCAAATCAAAAATTAGCAAATTAAGAATTAAATGAAACCTTCAATGTTAAACAAACTCGCCAACCTGAGCGAGCGCCTAGACGAAATTGACCGCCTGATGTCGTCTGAAGGTATTACCGACAATATGGATAATTACCTCAAGCTCACTAAAGAGCATGCGGAAATCACTCCCATTGTCGAGCAATACCGTGCTTATGCGCAGACCGAAGCCGATATGGCAGAAGCGCAAAAAATGCTGAGCGACCCAGAGATGAAAGAATTTGCGCAAGAGGAAATTGAAACTGCCAAAAAGCGCCATGATGAAATTGACATTGAACTGCAAAAATTACTGCTACCGAAAGACCCTAATGATGAGAAAAACATCATCCTAGAAATTCGCGCAGGCACTGGCGGAGACGAATCTGGCTTATTTGCAGGCGACCTTTTTAGAATGTATTCGAGGTATGCGGAGCGCCAACGCTGGAAGCTAGAAGTGCTTTCTGCCAACCAAGGCGAAGTAGGTGGCTATAAAGAAATCATCGCCAAAATAGAAGGTTTTGGCGCGTATTCCAAGCTCAAATTTGAAAGTGGCGGCCACCGAGTACAGCGTGTGCCCGATACCGAAACGCAAGGCCGCATTCATACCAGCGCCTGTACAGTCGCCATTCTTCCAGAGGTGGACGAAGTGAGCGACGTGGTGATAAACCCCGCCGATATTCGCCTAGATACGTTTAGAGCAAGCGGCGCGGGCGGCCAACACATTAACAAAACCGATTCTGCCGTGCGCATTACCCACTTCCCCACGGGTATTGTGGTGGAGTGCCAAGATGGCCGCAGCCAACACGCGAATAAAGCGCAAGCCATGATGGTGCTTGCCGCACGAATTAAAGCCAAACAAGTGGATGAGCAAAATAGCAAAATAGCCAGTGAGCGCCGTAATTTAATTGGCTCGGGTGATCGCAGTGAGCGCATTCGCACCTACAATTACCCTCAAGGACGCATTACCGACCACCGCATCAATTTAACGTTGTACAAAATTGACGCGATTACCGAAGGCGATATGGATGAGCTCATTGGCGCATTATCGGCTGAACATCAGGCCGACTTGTTAGCAAGCCTGGGTGAAGATAACTAATTTGAAAAATTTGTCAGCACACCTCATAATTATCTTGCAGTAAATTAACATTAACAACAGGGGGAACGAAAATGAAATTAAATGCTTTTCTTAAAATACATGCAGTCATCGCACTTGTTTTTGCTCTTGGTTTTTTATTCATACCTACATTAATTTTGTCTTTTTACACATCCGTTGAATTAAACGAAGCTGGCGTATTTATGGCGCGTTTATTTGCTAGCGCCATTTTAACTTACGCTGCTGTGCTTTGGTTTGCGGCGGACACGCCTGATTCTGAAGCAAAACGCGCCATTGTAAAGGGCTTCTTTTTTACCATGTTGATTGGTTTTGCAGTGGCATTGCACTTTCAATTAACGGGCCCAATTAACGCGCTTGGTTGGTCAACAGTGGCTTTATATGCCGTTTTGTCTGCTTGCTATTTTAAATTTAACAACGCACAAGCTTAACAAATTTCGCTCACACTTAGGGTGTGTACAATATTTTTTACACAACCTAAGATTGCATATGAATCAAACTTTCACCATCAAATCCGTCCTTGCAACTGCAATCAACCAACTCCAGACTGACGAAGCCGCTATTGAAGCGCAGCTACTTTTACAGCATTTATTTAATGTAAACCGAGCATGGTTAATTGCGCATGAAAACGATTGCCTAGAGCTTAATATCCACACGGAGTATCAATCAGTAATTGAACGCCGCTTAAAGGGCGAGCCGATTGCTTATATTTTGGGTTATCGCGAGTTTTACGGGCTTAAATTTATGGTAACGCCTGATACCTTGATTCCGCGCCCCGATACCGAAACCTTGGTAGAAGCGGCACTCGCTAAAATTCCGCAGAATAGAAGCCTACAAATTTTAGACCTTGGTACAGGCACAGGGGCAATTGCGTTAGCGATTGCAAATAATCGTCTGCAAGCCCATGTAACAGCAGTGGATTTCTCTGACAAAGCGCTTGAAGTTGCAAGCCAAAATGCAAAAGACTTAGGCATTTTAAATTGTCAATTTTTGCAAAGTGATTGGTTGAGTGCTCTAAAAAATAAACGCTTCGATGTCATCGTCAGCAACCCGCCGTATATCGAACAAAATGACGCACATTTAAGCCTAGGTGACCTACCTTGGGAGCCAATATCCGCGCTGGTCGCAGGGCAGGACGGCTTGGCTGATATTCGTAGTATTATCAGCCAAGCGAAAAATCACCTAAACCCAAATGGATGGCTGATGTTGGAACATGGTTACAATCAAGCTGAATGTGTAACTAGCTTGCTAAATACTGCAGGATTTGACGAAGTGAGCCACGCACTAGATTTGGCAGGCATTAAGCGCGTGGCGCTAGGATGTTTGGTTTAAATATTCATCTTTTAGTTATCGTCATTTTTTCTGAATAAACCCTAAAGTTTTAGATATTTTATCCGTTACTCACAATAAGGCTCAAAAAGCCCGAATATTGCATTACGTGTTTAATAAAGGATAAACCGTTCATGGAAAGTCAAAAACTATCCCTGCTTGCTTACACCAGCATCGCCAGCCATCATATGGCACATGAAGAATTGTTAACACTACTCGCACAATCACGAAAAAATAACTTACCCACCGAGATCACTGGCATGTTGCTTTATATGGAAGGCTGCTTTTTTCAGGTACTTGAAGGCCAAGCCGACCAGCTGGAAATATTGTTTGAAAAAATTGCAAAAGATCCACGCCATCATGATGTGATGAAACTTATCCTTGAACCCATTGAAGTGCGTTGCTTTAACAACTGGAGCATGGGGTTTCAAAACATTACCAAAGAAGAGCTGAGTAGCATTACTGGACTCACCGATTTTTTAGATACAGAAAACAAAGGTTTTGATGGTATGGAAGCCACGCGTGCGTACCAACTCATAGAGTTTTTTAGAGAGGGTCGTTGGTTTCGTAAAGATTTAACCCAATATAAACGCATTAGTATGGGCGCTTAATCCGCAAAAAAGCGAATGTGATGTTATTTCTATGCACCATAGTATAATTGGCGCATGTCTGAAATTAATTCCGTTGGCATTGTTGCCCCACAAACAGCCCAGTTTAGCCAAGCGTTAACGCTTAAAAGCGGATTAGTACTGCCACAATTTGATCTTGTATATGAAACTTATGGCACGCTAAATGCCGATAAATCAAACGCCGTACTTATTTGCCACGCGCTTTCTGGCACACACCACGTGGCTGGGAAATACAGCGAAGATGATAAACATCCTGGCTGGTGGGATAACCTGATTGGCCCAAATAAACCGCTAGATACCAAAAAATTTTTTGTGATTGGCGTGAACAACTTGGGTGGCTGTGCAGGTTCTAGTGGTCCAAGTAGCATTAACCCTGCCACACAAAAACCTTATGGTTCAGCTTTCCCAATTGTTACGGTTGAGGATTGGGTTAATTCACAAGCTATGTTGATGGATTTCCTTGGAATTAAGCAATTGGCTGCAGTTGTGGGCGGTAGCTTGGGGGGCATGCAGGCATTGCAGTGGACATTGAGTTTTCCCGATCGCGCACGCCACGCCTTGGTGATTGCCAGCGCCCCAAATTTAACCGCTCAAAACATCGCCTTTAACGAAGTGGCGCGTCAAGCGATTATGACTGACCCCGAGTTTTATGACGGCAACTATTATGAGCACAATACTGTTCCGCGCCGTGGCCTACGCATTGCCCGCATGCTGGGGCACATTACATACTTGAGCGATGACGCGATGGGTGAAAAATTTGGTCGCAAGCTAAAAGACACCATTAAATACGGCTTTGATGTTGAGTTTGAAATGGAATCATACTTGCGCTATCAAGGAGATAAATTTGCTGGTGAGTTTGATGCCAACACTTATTTGCGCATGACGCGTGCGCTGGACTATTACGATCCTGCGCTTGCGTTTCAAGGTGATCTAAGCAAAGCACTAGCGAATGTAAAAGCACAATTTTTAGTGATTTCCTTCACCAGCGATTGGCGTTTTTCGCCCACACGCTCACGCGAAATTGTAAAAGCTTTATTGGATAACGAACTTACAGTAAGTTATGCCGAAGTAACGGCAGAGCATGGTCATGATGCTTTTTTGATGCCAGACAAACACTACCACGATATTTTGCGGGCTTATTTTAACAAAATCACCTTGGGTGACAACAATGCAAAATAATGTAAAAATTACAAATTCAAACATTAAATTTCGCCAAGATTTTGCGATTATCGCAAGTTGGCTGAGGTTTGGTAGTAAAGTGTTAGACTTGGGTTGCGGTGATGGCACTTTGTTAGCATACTTACGCGACAGCATGGAAGTAAAAGGCTATGGCGTTGAAAAAGACGATGCGAACTGGCTGGCGTGTTCTGACAAAAAAATCAATGTGATTCAAATGGACTTGGAAGATGGTTTATCGGGATTTGAAGACCAATCATTCGACACTGTCGTGCTTTCGCAAACGCTACAAGCAATGCATAATACCGAAGGAATTGTGCTGGAAATGCTGCGTGTTGGGCGTGAAATTATTGTAACTTTTCCTAACTTTGGCTATTGGCGAAATCGCATACAAATCACAACTGGCAATATGCCAGTTTCTAAAAGCTTGCCATATGAGTGGTTTAACACGCCAAATGTGCATCTTTGCACTATCAATGATTTTGAAATATTTTGTAAAAAACACAAAATTAATGTTATCGAACGTAGCGTAATTACCGATGATAAAGCGATAAGATTTATGCCCAATTTGCTGGGTAATTTGGCAATGTATCGCTTGAAAGTTAGCGCGTGAGTGCGCAAAACATAATACAACCTAGCATTTGGCAGTCCCTTGCAAGCAAAAAAATGCTCATATGCATTTTTACTGGTTTCAGTTCTGGCTTGCCACTTTATATTCTTATCAGCCTATTACCAGCGTGGTTGCGCTCTGAAGGCGTGAACCTTAAAGCCATTGGTTTATTCGCACTCATTAATCTACCATTTACTTGGAAGTTTTTGTGGGCGCCGTTTTTTGATCGCTATATTCCTCCGCTTGGACGCAGGCGCGGGTGGCTTCTGATTTCTCAAGTTTTTCTTTTAATATCCATTCCTGTTTTTGGCGTGTTTAATCCTAAATTTGATATTTGGACGATTGCCTATTTGGCAGGCGTTGTCGCGTTTTTTAGTGCTAGCCAAGATATTGTCCTAGACGCTTATCGACGTGAACTTTTACCTGACGCCGAACTGGGGTTAGGCAATGCGGTGCATGTAAACGCTTACAAAATTGCTGGACTTGTGCCAGGTTCACTCTCGCTCATTTTGGCAGATCATATGGCTTGGAGTAGCGTTTTTATGATTACCGCGCTGTTTATGCTGCCTGGCATTGTGATGACGCTTTTGGTAACCGAGCCAATGCTAAAAGATGGTCGCCCAAAAACGCTAAAAGCAGCGGTATTAGAGCCTTTTAACGAATTTATTCACCGCAACGGCTTAAACACCGCTCTACTCATTTTAGCGTTTATTTTTCTGTATAAATTGGGCGATAGCATGGCAACCTCGCTTGCCACGCCGTTCTATCTAGACATGGGTTTTACAAAAACAGAAATTGGCTTAATCGCCAAAAACGCTGGTTTATGGCCAAGTGTGCTTGGTGGCTTGTTGGGTGGTATTTGGATGATTAAACTTGGTATTAACCGTGCCTTGTGGATTTTTGGAGCGGTGCAAATGTTGGCTATTTTAGGTTTTGCATGGCTGGCTACAGCAGGACATAATTTATTCATACTTGGCACCGTGATTGGTGTAGAGGCTCTCGGCGTAGGCCTAGGAACGGCGGCCTTCGTAGCGTATATCGCGCAAACGACACACCCGCTTTACACTGCAACACAATTCGCACTTTTCACCAGTTTGGCCGCTGTACCCCGCACGTTTGCCAACGCTGCCACAGGCTTTT
Organism: Methylophilaceae bacterium; assembly: GCA_046153505.1. GTDB lineage: Bacteria > Pseudomonadota > Gammaproteobacteria > Burkholderiales > Methylophilaceae > JBJXDT01. The sequence goes on from JBJXDT010000034.1 coordinate 16,244, forward strand.
TGGTAGATAGTTTAGGCTGGAAAAACTTCTTTATCCTATGTTTCATTCTTGCAATTCCTGGCATGTTACTGCTATTCAAAATCGCTCCTTGGAATGCCGTTAAGGAAAACGAAAAATCTTTGTAAGGTACGAGAAGAAAGTACGACTAACTCTCTACTAACCAAAAGGAGAAAAGTCATGGCCTTGTTAAAACTGCTTCCTCAGTTAATTTCTGTAGTGCTTATCAGCACACCAGCCTTATCAATCGCAGCTGAATGTAGCGCTAAAAGTGGCCTCCAGACTGTGCCTTTGCTCGAGCTTTACACCTCCGAAGGTTGCAGCAGTTGCCCGCCTGCCGACAAATGGCTAAGCGGTTTAAAGGTTGATGCAAGCAAAGTGACGCCACTCGCTTTTCATGTGGATTACTGGGATTATATCGGTTGGAAAGACCGTTTTGCCAAGGCTGAATATAGCGATAGACAGCGAAAAACTGCAGATCTCGGCAACTCGAGTTACGTCTACACACCGCAATTTGTGCTGAATGGGCGCGATTTTAGAGGTGTTGGTAGTGACAGTCGCTTTAATAGTGCATTAGAAAGCCAACTCAAACAAATGGCGCGCGCCAATTTAAAGCTGGATGCGATATCAGAGGCAGATGGCACCATCACCCTGAAAGCCAATGCAGAAGCCGCTGCCAAGCATGCAGATGTGTTTATCGCTTTATATGAGAACAAATTAGTGAGCCAAGTAAAGGCGGGTGAAAACAGCGGCAGCACACTTAAGCACGATTACGTTGTACGAGAGCTATTTGGCGCCTACCCAGTGAGCGGTCAATTCAGCAAGAACTTTACGCTTAAGCCGGAGTGGAAAAATAAAGATGCAGGTGCGGTCATTTTTGTACAGGACTCAAGCAACGGGGAAATTTTACAAAGCTTGCAACTTAAATTTTGCAGCTAATTTTTCAACGCGCAAATTAAACCAGCTTCCAACCAGCCCGCCAGATATTGCGCTGCTTGGTTGGATGCATTTTCGCCCATCTCTTCATATAAACTTTCACAAAGCGCTCCAAAACTTGCGCCCTCTAGTGACAACTTTAAGGCTAACAATTCTGTATTTTCCAACGAGCGAAATTTTGAAGTTAAATCTTGTCGCCAAATCAACCAATAGGTCAGGACTACTTTTGCTGCTTTTGGTGGCGTGTCCTCGATGTCCAAGGCCTTCCAAACTGCAACAGTGTTCCAATTAAAAGGTAGCAAATGCAAGGCTGGTTGAAATTTAAAGCACAACTCTCCCCAATTCTCTGGTGGAATTGCTGCTAAATCCTGAATCGAAAGTTGCGGTAAATCTTCAGCATCAAAAGCTAAAGAAAGCACCCATTCAAATTGTGCAAGTTCGGCTGCTATTGGGTGGTTGGGCATTACCGTCGCCAAATATTCATGCATATCTGCGCCATACCAGCGCAAATTAGGATAAACCGAAGGTGTTTTAGTCAAGTAACTGCGTGCCATAGTCACAAACAAATCATCGCCCAAATAGGCTAACAACTTAGGGTAAGCTGTCGCCAGCGCGTCAACGATGCGAAACCGATAAGCGTCGTGATATATTTTAAGACGCTTGGTGGCGCCTACTTTTTTATCATCGACAATCGCCTTAAATGATTTTTTACGTGTGTCATCCATTAAATAGGCTTGGAAGCCTGCTTGTAGCTGTGCGAGTTGACTCATGCCGCCGCCTTTAGCGCTTGCCTAGATAAATCACGTGCAATTTGCAATTCTTCAACCAATACTTCCAGCGCAGGAATATGATCATCGCGCTCTATCATAGTAGAAACTGACCCGAAGCGTGAGATAGCATAGCGATATAAGTCCCAAACAGGTTCTATCACAGGCGCATCGTGCGTATCGATAATGTAATCGCCATTATTTTGGTGGCCTGCTAAGTGTATTTGTTGTACACGGTCTGCGGGAACGCCATCAATAAAAGCTTGAGCATCAAAATTGTGGTTGTAGCTACTTACATAAATATTGTTCACATCCAACAATAGCAGGCAATCTGCAGTCTCTGCTATCATGTTGATAAACTCCCACTCGGTCATTGTGCTGTCGATATAGCTAGCGTAGCTAGACACGTTTTCTATTAAAATTTGCCTACCTAAAAAATCTTGCACAATTTTTACACGTTCAGCCACGTGTTTAGCCGCCTCTTCGGTGTAAGGCAACGGCAATAAATCATGTATATTTTGACCATGCACACCAGTCCAACATAAATGGTCAGATATCCACTTGGGCTCTACTCGGTCTGCCAGTTTTTTTAATTCACGCAGGTAGTTTTTATCTACAGGGGCTGTAGAGCCAATAGAAAGCGATACGCCATGCATAACGACAGGATAATTAGCACGAATTTTATCTAAATAATCCAGTGGCTTACCACCTGGAATCATATAGTTTTCTGATAGCGCCTCAAACCAATCTACTTTGGGCTTGGTATCTAATATTTGGTTGTAATGCTCGGTGCGTAAACCTAAGCCAAAACCTAAAAATGGTATTTTTTCTGTCATCGTTAGTCTTAAAAGAAATAGCGAGCACTCAGAAAAAAGTGCTCACTAAAGTTTACACCTAAAATAACTTAAACTGCGTGACCACCTTTAGCATCGCATTCAGCGGCTGATAAATTGACATGACCTTGACCTGCGCATGAGTTTTGACCTTTGCATGAGTTAGCAGCAACTTTGCAAGAACCCTGACCTTTACAAGCATTTTTAGCAGTTTTGCAAGCGTTGTGGCCTTTGCACTCATTACCTGCAGTTTTACAATCACTTGTGCCTTTACATGAGTTTACACCCACGCAGGCAACCGAAGCAGAACCTGCATCAGCAGTTTTTGCACCAGAGGTTGCGCAGCCAGCTAAAATAAGCGCAGCTGCACCAATTGCTAACATTGCACCACGACGACCATTTGAAGTTTGAATAGACATAATTATTTCCTTTTAGAATCGTTAATAAATCCTCCTCCGAATGACGGAGTAAGCCTAGCTAGGTGAAATGTAGATAACTAAGGACCACATTGCACTGAAGCCTTAGTCGTGAGCAAAAAGGAAACCTTACAATTTATTTTTGTGAAGTTTTTGTGAACTAGATTTATTGGGCGCTAGGGTTTTACTTACGCGAGCCTTTTTGATGGGAGCTTTAAGCTTGTTTTTAATTTTTCCCTTTATGATTGGCTTAGTTTGAATCTTTTTTTCTTTAGCTTTTTTAACTGCAATTGGTTTTTTCTTAGCCGTATATTTTTCTAGAATCAATTTTTTACTTGTAGTTGTTTTCTTTGCAGACAACTCTGCATGTCTTTCTGTCGGCCTAGGCTGATGGCTCTCTGCAATAGTTTGATTGGTGATTAAAATACTTTTATGCGGTTCTACTGCTTTCTGTTCAGCCTCCGGAACAGTCGCTTTTTTGGCCGTATTTTCTATCGTCTTTTCTCCTGGCATAAGTTCTGCAGTTGCAAGTTCATAAGCCATGTAGGCTTCTGGCAATGGCTCTAATTCTATAACACTGTCTTTTGGCTCACCCACCACTTTTCTCACATTTGCGATAGATTGATACAAATCCTTCTCCCAAGCTGTCGCTTTCTCATTTTCAACAATAAATTCTAATGATTGCGCAACATCTGCCTTAGCATAGCCTTCTTGCTCTAACAACTTAAGCGCAATATCGTCCGCCTCGTTTAGTTGTGTGGGTTTTATTCTAGACAAGGCCACTTCCGAGCCCACGTAAGATGTGGCTGTAGAGGCGGCACTCGTAAGCAATGTGGTGGCTGTTGTAGCTTGTGCTGCTGCACCTGAAGCGCTTAAGACATTCACTGCTGGAAATAAAACGCCCGCCAGTACCGTAAAAAATATTTTTGTCTTAGCATTACTTTTGTGGTGGTTTGCAATCACGTGACCCATTTCGCGTGCGACGATAAATGCACTCGCTTCATCGCCCAAATCTAGGTGTTGCAAACCGCGAAACAAAATCACTGTACCTGTTGCATTTGAGGCACTACCGAGAACTTTTTTTTCTGCCACACCAAATACAAAATTGGGGATTTTTTTCTTTAATTCGGGATAAACAAAGTAAGCCGACTGCGCTAGTCGGATTCCTTGTGCCTGTACTTGAGCATCAAAACGCTGATTTTCCGCACATACTTCGCCACTGCATGCTTTTTCATTCGGCTTGGTGGCGAGGCGCATTCTCATGTCCATATCGGAATAAATGCTGCTAATACCATTTACTGGGTCAGAGCCAGTGCTGGTTTCTGACGTGGTTTTTTGCGCCTCGGCAAATACTAGAGGCGAGAATAGACTTGTGGCTAAACTAATTGCCAAATAAAAAAGAAGAGAGTTCAAACAACTTAAGTCTTTGAATGTGTATGCATTGTAACGCCTGTAAAACCAATTCGCCTACATTGCATTAAAATTCGTATTCTACGATCAGGGGGGCATGGTCGCTAAAGCGATCTATTTTGTAAATTTGAGCAGAAACAGCATGTTGCGCCATGTTTGGTGTGGCGATTTGATAATCCAAGCGCCAACCCACATTTTTTTCATAGGCTGCGCCACGGTTGCTCCACCAGGTATAACATTCATCAGTAGTGGACGGGTGCAATTTGCGATACACATCTACCCATCCCACTTGAGAAAATAAAGTTGTTAACCATGCGCGCTCTTCGGGCAAAAAACCAGAATTTTTGCGGTTGCCTTTAAAGTTTTTTAAATCTTGTTCTTGGTGAGCTATGTTCCAATCCCCACACACCACCACGTCACGGCCACTTGCTTTGAGTGCCTGTAAATGCGGCATAATGCGCGCCAACACGCTAAATTTAAAAGTCTGACGCTCTTCACCACTAGAGCCGCTTGGCAAGTAGAGTGAAATCACACTTAACTGTCCAAATTGCGCCTCAATATAGCGTCCTTCAGCGTCAATATCAGCAATGCCAAAGCCTTCGATGATTTGGTCTGGCTTGGATTTACTGTAGACGCCAACTCCGCTGTAGCCTTTTTTTTCGGCAAAATGAAAAGCGCCGTAATAGCCAGTTGGTGCAAGCATCTCATCCGTTAAGTCCGCCGCTTGCGCCTTGACTTCTTGCATACAAATCACATCCGCATTTTGTTTTTGCATCCAAGTAAAAAAACCCTTATTGGCCGCAGAACGTATTCCATTTAAATTGGCAGTGATAATGCGCATTTAATCCCTTATAATCCCATTTTATGTCACAAAACAGTCAAAATATGTCACAGTCATTCATCGAACTCTGCATTGATAAACAAGTTTTACGCTTTGGCGAGTTCAAAACCAAAGCTGGACGCCTTAGTCCATACTTCTTCAATGCCGGACTATTTAATGATGGTGACAGCTTATTGAAACTAGGCGAATTCTACGCTAATAGCATCGAAAAATCAGGCATTCAATTCGATATGTTATTTGGTCCGGCCTACAAAGGCATACCTCTTGCGGCAAGCATTGCCATTGCTTTTGCGCGCGCTGGTCGCAACATTCCATACGCCTACAACCGCAAAGAGGCCAAAGACCACGGTGAGGGTGGCTCTGTAGTAGGCGCGCCACTAGTAGGCCGCGTGCTTATTATTGACGACGTTATTTCTGCTGGCACCTCTGTGCGCGAATCTGTTGATCTGATTAAAGCAAGCGGCGCCAAGGCATGTGGCGTGGCGATTGCTCTGGATAGACAAGAAAAAGGTATAGGTGAGATTTCAGCAGTTCAAGAAGTTGAGCAAAACAATGAAATTCCTGTCTGCGCAATTGCTAATTTAACTGACTTATTAAAGTATATTGAACATCAACCTAAAATGGCACATCACTTGCTTTCAATTCAGAATTATCGAAAGAGGTATGGTTGCTAACACTGATGTTCAAATCTAAAGTTTTAAAAGTTCATATCATCATATTAATTGTCGGCCTTGTTTTTCTATGTGTTTACTTTATACCCAACGCCAACGCTGGCACGATTGTTAAATGGGTGGATGCGCAAGGTGTTACGCACTATGGGGACAGACTTCCGGCGCAGGAAGCAGGTCGCAATAACTCTGAAATAAACGGGCATGGAATTACCGTCAGACAAAAAACGCAAGACGATGGCAAGCAAAGCCAACAAGATGAAGAGAAACTTGCGCAGCAACATAAAGACAGCATATTGCTTGCCTCTTACACCAAAGCCGAAGAAATTGATTTAGCCCGCGACCGCAACTTACAAATGGATCAAGCCACGCTTCAGGCACTTACCTCGCAGAAAGAGGGTGTGCTTGGTAGAACTGGACGTAACCAAAAGCTGGCTGATGGATTTCGTCAGAAAGATAAGCCTGTTCCTGCTTATTTAACGGAAGAATTAAAACTTTCCAAAGCTGAGGCTAGTAGGCTTGACAAGCAAATCGCCGAGCGAAAGCTCAGTATGGAAGACACTAAAAAACGTTTTGCAAATGAAAAAGCACGTTTTATTGAATTGAAACAAACCAACGGCTCAACAACCAAGTAATACCAAGCTAGCTAACTCGTCAGTTTTTTCTTTAATATTTCATTCACTTGTGCAGGGTTGGCCTTACCTTTTGAGGCTTTCATACATTGACCCACCAGTGCATTAAAGGCTTTATCCTTGCCTGATTTAAACTCTTCAACCATGGCTTGGTTTTGTGCCAACACTTCGTCTATGATGCCTTCAATCGCGCCTGTGTCTGACACTTGTTTTAGCCCTTTAGCTTCAATAATCGCATCAACTTCACCTTCGCCAGTCCACATGGCTTCAAACACTTGTTTGGCGGCGTTGTTTGAGATAGTATTGTCGGCAATACGTTTAAGCAACTGTGCGAGTTGTGTTGCACTCACGGGTGAATCAGAAATCGTTTTATCTTCAGCATTAAGTTTGGCAGACACTGCGCCCATTACCCAGTTTGCAGCCAGTTTTGCATCTGCACCTGAACTAACAGACATCACAAAATAATTCGCCAAGTCTCGACTTGATGTAAGGCTGGAAGCATCATAACTTGATAACACATACTCACTCTCGAAGCGTGCTTTCATTGCTTCGGGCAGCTCTGGCATTTCTGCCTGTACTTTAGCTTTGTCCGCTTGTGTAATTTCCAATGGCAACAAATCAGGGTCTGGAAAATAGCGATAGTCGTTGGCTTCTTCCTTGCTACGCATCGCACGTGTTTCTCCCGTGTCTGGATTAAACAACACTGTGGCTTGCTGGATTTTTCCGCCATCTTCTAGCGTTTCAATTTGCCATTGGGTTTCATACTCGATGGCTTGTTGCATAAATTTAAAAGAATTGAGATTCTTAATTTCGCGGCGTGTGCCCAGCTTCTCAGTGCCTTTTGGACGCACAGATACATTCACATCGCAACGGAAACTGCCTTCTTGCATATTACCGTCGCAAATATCTATCCATTGCACAAGTTCATGCAGCTTTTTGGCATAGGCCACTGCCTCGGCTGCACTGCGCATATCGGGTTCGGTCACAATTTCCAATAATGGTGTACCTGCACGATTTAAATCTATTCCAGACATGCCCTCAACTGCGCCATGCACTGATTTACCTGCATCTTCTTCCAAGTGCGCACGGGTAATGTTAATCACTTTCTCATAAGCTTGATTTTTACCAACGGCAGGCACTTGGATGGTCACTTTACCTTTCCCAACTACTGGCAATTCAAATTGACTAATTTGGTAGCCTTTTGGCAAATCGGGATAAAAATAATTTTTACGTGCAAACACACTACGTGGCGCTATTTCTGCTTCTATGGACAAACCAAACTTAATCGCGCAGTGAACGGCCTCTTTATTAAGTACAGGCAAAACACCCGGCAGAGCAATGCTCACCTCGCACGCTTGTGTATTGGGCTCCGCGCCATAGGTTGTTGAGGCGCCACTAAAAATTTTGGTTTTGGTTTTTAATTGTGTATGGGTCTCTAACCCAATTACGACTTCCCATTCCATTATTCAACCCCTACTGGCATACGCGTATGCCAATCTGTCACTTCTTGATAAGCGTGTGCAACATCTAACATACGCGCCTCATCAAAATAATTACCCATCAGTTGCAAGCCTACAGGCAAACCATTACTAAACCCCGCAGGGATGCTCATGCCTGGCAAACCTGCCAAGTTGGTGGCGATGGTGTATACGTCTTGCAGGTACATGGCGACTGGGTCATCGGCTTTTTCCCCCGCTTTAAATGCGGTAGAGGGCGCTGTTGGGCCCATGATAATGTCGCATTGTTTAAACGCTTCGGTAAAGTCTTGTGCGATTAAACGGCGAATTTGTTGCGCTTTGAGGTAATACGCATCGTAATAGCCTGCACTTAGCACATAAGTGCCAATCAAAATACGGCGTTTGACTTCGGCACCAAAGCCTTCGGCACGCGATTTCATGTACATATCCATCAAATCATCATATTCTGCGGCACGGTGACCATAACGCACGCCATCATAGCGTGAGAGATTAGAACTGGCTTCCGCAGGTGCTAAAACGTAATACACAGGGATCGACAATTGCGTGTTCGGCAATGAAATATCGACGACTGTTGCACCTAATTTTTTATATTCTGTTATTGCTTCTTGCACCACTTTTGCGACACCTGCATCTAAGCCTTCGGCAAAGTATTCTTTTGGCAATCCGATACGCAAGCCTTTGAGTGGCTGGTTAACCGTCATGCCGGCTAAACCACGCGTGTAATCTTCTTTTGGGCGATTGAGGCTGGTGGAATCGCGCTCATCAAAACCTGCCATCACGTTCATCATAAGGGCGCAATCTTCCGCTGATTTTGCCATTGGACCTGCTTGGTCGAGTGATGACGCAAAAGCAATCATGCCATAACGCGAAACCAAGCCATAAGTTGGTTTTAAGCCAGTAAAGCCACACAGTGAGGCTGGTTGGCGAATCGAGCCGCCTGTGTCCGTACCCGTGGCTGCGGCACATAAACGTGCTGCCACCGCAGCAGCTGAACCGCCAGAGCTACCGCCTGGTACGCGGTCAAAATCCCAAGGGTTTTTCACACCACCAAAATAACTGGTCTCATTGGATGAACCCATGGCGAATTCATCCATATTGGTTTTGCCCAAATTCACTGCGCCAACAGCGTCAAACTGGCTAATCACATGGGCATCATATGGCGCAACAAAATTAGCCAACATCTTAGAGCCGCAAGTTGTTTGCCATTCTTTAGCACAAAAAATATCTTTTTGTGCTATCGGAATGCCAGTGAGGGCTTGCGCCTTATCTTTGGCAATTAAGTCGTCAGCAGCTTTTGCTTGTGTGAGGGTTTTAGCTTCATCTAAAGCAATATAAGCATTTATTTTCGGGTTGTATTTGCGAATGCGATTTAAAAATTCCTGCGTCATTTCAACACTTGAAATTTTTTGAGTTGCCAGCATTTCACTGAGCATTTTTAGGCTACTGTTAATCATTTGCTAAACTTTTATTCGATAACTTTTGGTACAAGGTACAAACCATCCGCCACTGCGGGTGCATTTTTTTGAAACGCCTCACGTTGATTGGATTTTGTCACAACGTCTTCCCGAAGTCGCTGCACCACATCTTGCGAATGTGACATAGGTACAATACCCATAGTATCTACAGCCTGCATTTGCTCAATCAAGCCAAGTATTCCTGAGAGTTTTACTAGTGTTGCTTCCGCTTCCGCGTCGCTAACTTCGATGCGGGCGAGGTGTGCAATGCGCTTTATATCTAAAATGTTGAGTGACATGATTATTTTTTAATAAATTGTTTGTAACAATATGTAAATGCGGCTTAATTTTAGACCGAATATACGGTATTATACCCTGATTTAGAGCGCGCCTTAAGAGTTGCATGTGCAAGAATTGGGTGAGTTTAAGCAAAGCACAGGAAAAACAATATGTTCGGTTCAATAAGTAGCTATTTTTCAAATGATTTAGCCATCGATTTAGGTACAGCAAACACCCTCATTTATGCACGCGGCAGAGGCATCGTTTTAGATGAGCCTTCAGTAGTTGCAATCCGCATGGAAGGTGGTCCTAACAGTAAAAAGATTTTGTTAGCCGTTGGTACAGAAGCAAAAGGCATGCTTGGGCGCGCGCCTGCAAATATTCAAGCCATTCGTCCAATGAAAGACGGTGTGATTGCTGACTTCACAGTCACCGAGCAAATGCTCAAATTTTTCATCCGCAAAGTGCATGAATCGCGCTGGTTTTCACCTAGCCCTCGCATCATTATCTGCGTACCCGTTGGCTCCACCCAAGTAGAGCGTCGTGCGATTAAAGAATCTGCTGAGCGCGCTGGTGCCAAACAAGTATTTTTAATCGAAGAGCCTATGGCGGCTGCTATAGGAGCAGACATGCCCGTCGCAGAAGCAACTGGGTCGATGGTAGTGGACATTGGTGGCGGCACAACAGAAGTGGGCGTCATTTCATTAGGTGGTATCGTTTACGCAAAATCAGAACGTGTAGGCGGCGATAAGTTTGACCAAGCGATTATCGATTACATACGCCGCAATTACGGCATGCAAATATCCGAGCCAACTGCCGAAGCAATCAAGAAAAAAATTGGTTCTGCTTTTCCAGGCTCTGAAGTGTTAGAAATGGAAGTCACAGGCCGCAACTTGGCAGAAGGCTTACCACGTAAATTTACAATTTCTAGTAACGAAATTTTAGAAGCTTTGACTGAGCCGCTAAATGCGATTGTGGGTGCTGTAAAATCTGCGCTTGAGCAAACTCCACCAGAATTAGGTGCCGACATTGCCGAAAAAGGTATGGTGCTTACAGGTGGCGGTGCACTGCTAAGAGACCTAGACAGATTACTCATGGAAGAAACGGGCTTGCCAGTGATTGTTGCAGAAGATCCTTTAACCTGTGTGGCGCGTGGTTGTGGCCGTGCACTTGAGGAAATGGACAAACTAGGTAATGTGTTTGCTAGCGAATAATAAGCAACTAATAAATTTGTTGCATTGGCATGCTTAAGGGCGTTCATCAAAAACTAGACCCCCAACAAACCCCAGCTTTTTTCGTTCGTGGCGCTAGCGCATTTTCTCGCATGATGTTTTTCTGTGCCCTTTCCATCATCATGATGGCAATGGATGCGCGCTTAAGTTACCTCTCTCAAGTACGTCAAGCCTTTATTGGTGCGTTGCATCCATTTGAAATGATGGCAAACGCACCTAGTGATTGGTATCGCGATGTTAAAAAATACTTTTCTGCACACAATCAGTTAGTACAAGAGAATTACGCGCTGAAACAACAAGCATTTGAGCAGAAAGTGATGCTACAACGTTTGAATACCATTCAAGCGGAGAATGTGCATTTACGTAGCCTGCTCAATGGCAATATCCCCATTCAACCCAAAGCAATTTTGGGTGAAATTTCGCATACAGGGCGCGATCCATTTACGAGCGTAGTGGTTGTCAATCGTGGCAGTCAGCACAATATCAAGGCTGGCCAAGCAGTTGTCGATTCCAAAGGTGTCATCGGTCAAGTCACAAGGGTGTATCCATTTAGTAGCGAAGTTACACTGATTACCGACAAGGACTTATCTATCCCCATTCAAATTGAGCGCAATCAACTGCGAGCAATTGCTTTTGGTGAGGGTAACAATACTTTAGACATTCCATACTTACCCACAAATGTCGATATTAAAGAAGGAGATAAATTAGTCACATCGGGCATTGATGGCATTTATCCTGCTGGTTTGGCCGTTGCCACCGTAACCAAAATCCAACAAAATCAAGAATCACCATTTGCAAAAATTATCTGCACGCCAATTGCAGAAGTTACTAATCATTTACAGTTGTTGCTTCTAGATCTGCCCGAAGATAAGGAAGCGGAATTACCTCAAGAACCTGCACCAACTGAAAAAACCGCTACAGATGCAAAAAAACCTAACTCTGGCAAGCCTAAGGCAAAAAATCGTGCGTCCCGCTAACCTAGTTATTGTTTATTTTTCACTGTTTTTGGCCATACTCTGCCAACTATTTCCTTGGGTTGGTCAAGGCGTCATTTTTCGCCCCGATTTTATGTTGGTTGTACTCCTTTACTGGCTACTACGTGCACCAAATCTCTGCAACATTGGCACAGCGTGGCTTGTGGGTTTATTGGTAGATTTGGCCACTGGCAGCTTGCTTGGCCAGCATGCACTGTCCTTTACCCTCACCGCCTATTTGGGTCTACTATACCAGCGCAGACTTGTATTGTTTAATCTTTGGCAGCTTGCAGCTTACGCATTTGCCTTATTGTTTTTTGAACGCATTACTATTTTGATACTTAAATTATTTGCTGGCAACGATAACCCTGGCTGGCATTACTTTTGGCCCATTTTAACGAGCATGCTGCTATGGCAGGCGATGATATTTACTTTTGGGTCTATTACACGCCCGAAATCCAACTAAGACGCCACAAGTCAGCATGCGCTCTAGCAACGAACTCAAAAATTATCAGCACGAACAGCATGATTTTAAGTTACGTTTAGCCGTACTCGGCTTGCTAGTAGTTGTTGCATTTAGCGCTCTGACTATACGTTTTTATTTTTTGCAGGTAAAACGATATGATTACTACCAAACTTTAGCCGAGAATAACCGTATCTCAATTGTGCCAATCACGCCTAATCGTGGTTTGATTACAGATAGAAACGGCGTGGTATTAGCACATAATTTCTTTGTTTATACACTAGAAATCACTCCCTCTAAAGTGGAAAATTTAGATAATACCATTGCTGAGTTAGCTAAGCTGGTTGAGGTTTCTAGTTTTGATTTAAAGCGTTTTAATAAACTCAAAGATCAAAGTCACAATTTTGAAAGCATCCCACTTAGAACCCATTTAAACGAAATCGAAGCTGCAAAATTTGCAGTCAACCGCTTTCGTTTCCCTGGTGTAGAGCTTAAATCTCGGTTGTTCCGTCACTATCCACTCGGTAAAATGGGTGCACACATGATTGGCTACATTGGCCGTATCAATGATAAAGATTTGGCCAATATGGAAGAGGCCGACACGCTTTCAAATTACAAGGGCTCAGACCATATCGGTAAAAGTGGCATTGAACAGTCTTACGAATTGCAACTCCATGGCACCACAGGGTTTCAACAAGTGGAAATCGATGCGGATGGTCAAGCAGTGCGTACACTTACCAGCACAGCGCCCATTTCAGGCAATAATATTGTGTTGTCAGTGGACATTAAACTGCAAGAGATTGCAGAAACAGCTTTTGCCGAGCATCGTGGCGCACTAGTGGCCATAAAACCAACTACGGGCGAAGTGCTGGCATTTGTCAGTATGCCAACTTATGATCCAAATTTATTTGTGGATGGTATCGATGTTGACAATTGGAACCAACTTAACAATTCACTAGATAAGCCACTGATTAACCGTCCTTTACGCGGTATTTACCCACCTGGCTCCACATTTAAACCTTTTGTTGCGCTCGCAGGTTTGGAGGCGGGTAAACGTTTACCCCCTTATAGTATTAACGACCCTGGTTACTTTTCGCTCCCAAATAGCGCGCATCAATATCGTGATTGGAAACCTGGTGGTCATGGTGTTGTCGATATACGTCGCGCAATTACCATATCATGCGATACCTTCTTTTATGGTCTTGCAATGGAATTAGGCATAGACAAACTTAGTAGCTTTGTCCGCCACTTTGGTTTTGGCATCAAAAGCGGCATTGATATTAATGGCGAAATTGCAGGCTTACTGCCTACGCCAGAATGGAAAATGCGCCGTTACAAACAACCTTGGTATATGGGTGAGACTGTAATCACAGGCATCGGGCAAGGCTACACTTTAGTTACGCCTATGCAATTAGCACAGGCCACAGCTATCTTAGCAAATAAGGGCGTAGCAATTCGACCTAGGTTAGTAAGTGGAATAACCAACACCAAAACGGGTGCTGTTAGTATCGTAAAGCCTACTGTAACTGAAAGAATTGCACTAAATGAAGGTAACCTAGAAATTGTTAAGTTGGGGATGATTGACGTAACTATGCCTGGGGGCACTGCGGCCAGTGTAGGCGCAAATGCAGGCTACAGCATTGCTGCCAAAACTGGCACCGCACAAGTGATAGGTATGAAGAAAAACGAAAAATATAACGCTAATGCAATTGATGAGCGCCATCGTGACCATGCTTTATTTATTGCCTACGCGCCAGCCGAAGACCCCAAAATTGCACTTGCTCTGATTGTAGAAAATGGTGGTCATGGTGGCTCAGCCGCAGGTCCGATTGCTCGAAAAGTAATGGATTACTATTTACTTGGCAAGTTCCCACCTATTGAGCCAGATCCAGAAGCTAATCCTAAAAATGCTACTGGAGTTGCTCCAAAACCCTTACCAACAAATGCGCCTGAGGAAGACATTCATGATTGAGATAAGCCATGTTTAACGAAATTATTCAGGGTTTGCTTAAGCATATCGATTCCTTTTTAATAAGTTGCGTGCTTTTTACCATGCTTGTCGGACTGTTTGTTTTATATAGCGCATCTGGACAAAGTTTCGATCGTATAAGTGCTCAATTGGTCAATATTGCTATTGCGCTAGTGGTCATGTGGTTAACAGCAAACATATCACCCCAAACTCTTGAGCGCATTGCACTCCCCGTTTACATTATCGGTATAGTGCTACTTATCTGCGTTGCACTTTTTGGTGATGTCAGCCACGGCGCCCGCCGTTGGCTAAACTTGGGTTTTACCAAAATTCAGCCCTCTGAAATCATGCGTATCGCTGTGCCGCTATTGCTGGCTTGGTTTTTTGCTAAACGGGAAAGAAGTCACCGCATAACAGACTTTGCTATTGCCGCAGTTTTGCTACTCATTCCAGTTGCACTTATACTTAAACAACCAGACTTAGGCACCGCTTTACTTATCGGTGCTTCTGGCTTTTTTGTGTTATTTTTGGCAGGATTAAGCTGGAAATTTTTAATCGGAGGTGCAATAGCAATTGGGGCATCGATGCCATTTTTCTGGTCTATGTTGCACGACTATCAGCGCAAGCGCATAGAAATCTTGATTGACCCTTCGCAAGACCCCCTTGGCGCAGGCTATCACACCATACAAGCCACCATTGCGCTTGGCTCTGGCGGGCTTACGGGCAAAGGCTGGCTTAATGGTTCACAAGCGCAATTGGACTTTCTGCCAGAACGTACCACAGACTTTATTTTTGCTGTGTTTGGAGAGGAGTTTGGTCTAATTGGCAACTTATTGCTACTGACACTATTTAGCTTGATTATTGTAAGAGGTATTGTGATTGCGTCTCAAGCAAAAAGCACCTTCACGCGCCTATTGGCAGGCAGTATAACGCTCACTTTTTTTACATACGCATTTGTAAATATTGGGATGGTGAGTGGCATATTACCTGTAGTTGGTGTGCCGCTGCCCCTAATAAGCTATGGCGGTACTTCGATGGTTACGCTACTGATAGGATTTGGTATTTTAATGAGCATTCAAACACACAAAAAACTAGTCGCTTCTGGCTAATATAGAAAGAGTGTCACTTATGAAAAAATTCTATTTTCTACTGATTATTAGTAACTTTTTTTTGGCCAGCTGCGTTGGTAACAAGGTAGTTAAACCTAGCCAGAAACCAGCTCCACCTGTAGCTAGTAAACCTGCCCCCCCAGTAGCTTCAGCACCAACAGTGCAAGCGCCAAACTCTACCAATAACGCAGATGCCCAAATTGGTGACAATAGTAAAAAGCCAGGTGGCTATTATCTTGACGATGGTCCAGAAGCAAATCCTCCCCAGAATCTCGATAGCATTCCTGATGCCACACCCAAAAAGGAACCATTTCTAGCACGCTCCAACATGCCTTACAAAGCATTAGGTCAAACATATATTCCAATGGCAACATCTCAAGATTACAAAGTGCGTGGTCTAGCCTCTTGGTACGGTAAGCGCTTCCATGGAAAAAAAACCTCCAGTGGTGAGATCTATGATATGTATGGAATGACTGCTGCACACACTACATTGCCCTTACCAAGTTATGCAAAAGTCACAAACCTTGCCAATGGCAGATCTGTTATCGTACGGATAAACGATAGGGGACCATTTAAAAGCACCCGAATTATTGATTTATCTTATGCTGCCGCCTACAAATTACGCCTGCTAGGCAAAGGTAGTGGCATGGTGGAAGTTGAAACGATTCATCCCGAGAATACAATCGCGAAAAATACACCAATTTCGACAATAGCAAATACCGAAATGCCTGCAGAAACCGCTACATTGGAAGACCAACTAAAAGCCCCACCTCAGCCATTACCAGTTGCAAACGAACCTAAACCCGTGCCTGTAAACCAGCAAGTTACCAACCAAGCAAACAGTTCATCTGCAACTCCTAAATACTTTATTCAGGCTGGCGTTTTTAGAAATGAAGATAATGCAGAGGCATTGAAGGGAAAAATCCAAAGCTTACAAATTGAACAAAATGCTGGTATTTATCGCGTGTATAATGACGGCTTACATCGAATATTGCTTGGTCCATACGATACTAAAGAAGCAGCAGAACTTACGGCTGCAGATATTCGTAAAAGACTAAATATCGCCGCCATCATCACTAATCAATGATAATAAATTATATGCGCATTAAAACTTTACTACCTATTTTACTTTTGATTTTACCAACTCTCGTATTTGCCGAGCAAATTGCACCGCCGCCAGCACTTGCTGTAAAAGCGTATTTATTAAAAGACTTTAATAGTGGTGCGGATATTGTTTCCTATAAAAAAGATGACAGAATTGAGCCTGCATCACTAACCAAAATCATGACCGCTTATGTAACGTTTGACGCCATTCAACACGGACATTTAAAACTTGAACAAACACTACCAGTAAGTGAAAAAGCATGGAAAGTAGAAGGTTCAAAAATGTTTATTGAACCAAACAAACCAGTCACCGTTGATGAACTTTTACATGGCATGATTATTCAATCTGGTAACGATGCATCAATCACTCTGGCTATTGGTGTTGCTGGGTCTGAAGAGCAATTTGCCGAAATGATGAATAGACAAGCTGCAAAATTGGGCATGACCGGCACACACTATATGAACGCCACTGGCTTACCTGACCCAAACCATTACACTACGGCAAATGACTTATCCACTTTAGCAAGTGCATTGATTCGTGATTTCCCGCAAGAATACAAACGCTTATATTCGGTGAAAGAATATACCTACAACAAGATTACACAGCCAAATCGAAACAGACTTTTATGGATTGACTCTAGTGTAGATGGCATGAAAACAGGGCATACCGAAACAGCTGGCTATTGCTTAATCTCATCATCAGTTCATGATTCAACTCGCTTAGTTTCTGTAGTCTTGGGAGCCGCAAGTGATGCTATGCGCGCATCAGAAAGTCAAAAACTACTCGGCTATGGCTTTCAGTTTTTTGAATCTACCTTAGTATATAAAAAATTTCAGCCTGTAAGTACCTTGCGTGTATTCAAAGGGCAAGATAAAACCGTTACTGCTGGCGTAGTCAAAGACTTTTACTTATCATTGCCCAAAGGCCATTACGCGCGCGTAAAAGCGAATATGTCCAGCAAACAACCTTTAATTGCCCCAATTAAAGCTGGGCAGGAAATTGGCAAAATTATATTTAGCTTAGATGGCAAAGTCATCAGTGAACAAAAACTTGTCGCAACAAAAAGTGTTGATGAAGCTGGTATTATTGGCAGAATGATTGATAGCGTACGTTTACTTGTGCAGTAATATTTATGGCTAAATCTGAAGATAATAATATCAAAGAAACGCTTATCGAGTTTCCATGTGACTTTCCTATAAAAGTGATGGGTGAAACGCAGACAGATTTTTCAGCGGAAATAATCAAAACAATTCGTAATTTTTTAGC